>CBDTYC010000083.1:0-9660 GCA_965364495.1 uncultured Yoonia sp.
CTAAGGGAGTAGGCGGGAAACCGTCTCGAGGGTTCGAATCCCTTCGTCTCCGCCACCCACCATTGCCATTCAATTCTGTTAGTTGTCATTCAACCCCTTATGGGGCTGTTTTTATTGGTTTATCTGTATTCATTGTTGCTTTTAATCTCTCTTCGACTAGCCTCGCTTCCATTTATTTCATGGTGGAAATCGTAGTATTCTGGGGATTGAATGGCTGACAACCTGAAGGCGGCACACGGCAAATCGATCAGGCACAGAGATGACGTCCTCGCGAGCAAGATGTGCGGGTGCTTCTATTGCCAGACTGTATTTGCGGCTGATGAGATAGAAGATTGGTGCGATGATCAATGGCATCCCGAGGGTGCAACAGCTCTCTGCCCACACTGCGGGATCGACTCTGTGATTGGAGATGCGTCTGGATATGAACTCACGCCGGAGTTCTTGACTGCCATGCACAAGCACTGGTTCTGAATATGGATGCACTGAGTGGAAAGCTGACGAAGAATTTGATACGGACGCTCGGACCGGGTCTCCGCCACTAGTCTATGTTAAGCAATTGTAATTCATATATATTTGCAATATCGGCGCTCTCTGGATACATTTTCGGATACACTTCAGACGTTGATACATAATGACTACGAAGTCCTAGTTAGACGCAGTGATCAGCCAGATGCAGGTAGTACAACTTGAATGTTAGTGCGTGATCAGGTCAGGCTTCCACGAGTAAGCTGGTTTCCTGTGCTGGTGGTCCGTCGCAAAAAATACTGTGAGGTCGTATAAGATTTGAGTGCTTCCTCCATTGTTCAATCAGGATTTGCGCTTCCCCTAAGCCATGAAAGATTTCCGCATTAAGCATCTTGTCGCGGAACCATGCACTGAAGCGCTCGCCGCGCCCGTTCATTGAGGATACCCCGGTTCGACCCAAACGGTTTTGGCTCCATCGGCTGCAATTTGGCTTGGAACAGCCCGGGATCAGGACTTCGGCAACGGGCCCGTCTCTGTCGATGGCAATATGACGACCGAAATTTGACGAACGTGACAGTGTCAACCGTCGTTCTCTGGGCCGCATGGCCGTTCTTCAAGAGGGATCGGGATCCTGTCGTCAACAAGTCTCCAAACAAGTGGACGCTTACTTGCCTCGGCGTTGCTGCTGCCTATTTCCACTCCATCGTTGCGACGCATCCTGCCCGATGCCACCAAAGCCGATGTGCAATTTGAAAATATGGTGGCGGATAAGCGGCGGTGCGGTGACAGGTGCCACAACCAACTAGAACGGCAGCCTGATCAACGAAATGCCCAAGGTCGCTGCCGGTACCGTGGGCCATGGTGATCGGACCGAGGGCAAGCTACTTTGTCATGTGACGGGATAGCTGCTGTTGCCCGTTTCGGTCACCACCAACGGTTTGCGCCCGCGCCGCCTTGAACTTCATACACCACAAAGGAAAGACAAATGACGACATTGCACATCCCCGACATGAGTTGCGGCCATTGCAAGGCGACGATTGAGACGGCAATCAAGGCGCTAGATTCAAGCGCCCAACTCAGTTTCAACATGGAGACACGCCATGTCCAGATATCCAGTCAGGTTCAAACAGAAACCTTGATCGCGGCCCTTGCCAAGGCTGGCTATCCTGTGTCGCAGGCTTGACGCGTTAAAATGGAACACTCGCAGGGCTGGAAAATTTAGCCGTTTGACCTTTCCCCTACTGGAGGGTGTAGCGAGGCACAAAATAACGACGAATCAGGAATTTCGATGAAAACAGCAACTATCATCGGTGCCGCTGCACTGGTCGCAGGACTTGGGTTCATGTTCTGGCCTGTGGCCGAAGACACCACGCAATCTGCCGGGACGACAAAGGGTGCCGCGTTGGCCGAAGTGGTTGTGCCCGAAACTTTGTCGCAGAACGCCCAAATCGGAGAGCGTGCATATACGGCCAATTGCGCCACTTGCCACGGTGCCAATGCGGCAGGGCAAGACGGAATTGCGCCGCCACTCGTTCATATCATTTATGAGCCCAGCCACCACGGCGACGAAAGCTTTCAGCGGGCGGCCGCGTTGGGCGTGCAAAGCCACCACTGGCGATTTGGCAACATGCCCCCGGTCGAGGGTATCACACGCGGCGATGTGACAATGATCATCGCCTACGTTCGCGAATTACAAAGTGCCAACGGAATTAACTGATAGCCACCAGAGGACAAAATATGACGAAGATTTTTCTTGCAGGACTGTTGGGTATTTGGGCAACGGGGGCCGTGGCGCATTCGCCATTGGAAAGCACAACACCGTTGCACGAGGCTGTGGTTGCGCAAATGCCTGCGGACGTCTTGCTTGATTTCAAAGGCGCCATTCGCCTGACGCGGGTGACGATGACGCACGCTGACAAGGACGGCGTTGATCTGGACTTGAGCGGGCATAAGGGTTTCATCACGGCCTATGCGATCCCGTTGGAAGCGATGGGAAGTGGTGTTTATTCAATCGCTTGGCGTGGGCTCGGCATTGATGGCCATGCTTTGGATGGCACATTCACGTTTGTCGTTGAGTAACGATGCCTGACGTTTGGACCCTGGCCGCGATAACCGCGAAATTCGCACTTTATATTGGCGTACTGGCGGCCGCCGGAACGGTCTTTGCAGCGCTGGCATTTCGATTGGATCAGTATCGCAGACTAGCGATAGGATTTGCCTGCCTTGGCCTCTGCGCGACCGTCCTTGTGTTTTCGCTACGCGGGGCAAACCTGACTGGAGATGCCAGCGGTATGATTGACCGCGAGATGCTCGGTCTGCTTTGGATCACCCCCGTCGGGACCGCGCTCGCATTGCGATTGGTCGGGCTGGTGATCCTGATCCTCGGGTTGTTTTTGGGGTCTGTTGGTCTTTGGGTTTCTGTGCTGGGTGGCATTCTGGCAATCTGGTCGTTTGATCACGTGGGCCATGTTTCGAACCGCGACACCAGACTGCTTGATATCGCACTGACGCTTCATCTCTTGGCAGTCGCCTTTTGGATTGGCATCCTGACACCCCTCAAACGGATGGTATCGACCGTGGCGACATATCCAACCGCAGTACAGGTCGGCCACAGGTTCGGGCAAATTGCATCGGTAGCGGTGCCCGTGCTGATCATTGCGGGCGCCTACATGGGGTATGCGTTGGCTGGGTCAATCGCTGCACTTCTAGGCACAGGATACGGGCAAACCCTGATCGTCAAAGTGGTGCTTGTGGCTGCGCTGCTTGGTCTCGCCGCGGCCAACAAGTTGCGTTTCATGCCCGATCTTCAAGCTGGGGAACCCAAAGCAGCAAGCCATTTGTCAAAGTCCATCACATGCGAATGGGTCGTGGTCCTTGTGATCCTTGGGATTACCGCAGTCCTGACCACCAATGCGACATTGCCAACATGAGGCCAGATATGAACAGAAGACATTTCCTTGTACAGGCATCCGCGCTTGCGATGGTGCCCGCTGTTTCCTTTGCACAGCAAACTCCGGTCCGATTGCGGGCAGAAGAGGTCGTGCAACAAATTCTGCCAGATGGAAATCCAACCACGAAAATGCTTGGTTTCAACGGTGCAATGCCCGGGCCTGCGTTACGGTTTGCACGTGGTGAGCCTGTGGCAATCGACGTCGAAAACGGGCTGGTCGAAGGCACCGCGGTGCATTGGCACGGCCTACGCATTGCAAACAGAATGGACGGTGTTCCAATGCTGACGCAAGACATCATCAATCCTCGTGACACCATGACCTATGCGTTCACCCCGCCAGATTCTGGTACGTTCTGGTATCACTCGCATTACATTTCACACGAGCAGGTGGCACGCGGCATGATGGGGCCGCTTATTGTTGAAGACGATGTCGCCCCTGACGTTGACCACGATATTACGGTGATGATCTCGGATTGGGTTCTCAACGAAGACGGCAGTCTTTCAGACGCATTCACCGATATGCACTCGGTCGCGCACGGCGGTTATATGGGCAATTATGCGCGCGCATTCCTTTCAAGCTCATCAGTCAAGCTGGGTGATCGGGTCCGACTTCGCGTGATCAATGCGGCCACAAACCGTATCTTCCCGCTGGCCGTCACAGGTGCAAAAGGCGCGGTCGTCGCGCTGGACGGTATGGCCTTGATAGACCCGCGTCCCCTGACGGAACTTGTGCTTGCGCCTGCACAAAGGGCCGATCTTATCGTCGACATTACGGGGCCAGTCGGGTTCGACATGCCGACACGGCAAGGTGCGTTCAGATTGGCTGATCTGGACATCGATGGCACGAATTCCGCGCGGCAGGAAAGCCCAATTGCCGCCCTCGCCCCGCATGGACTGCCAACCCCGTCCGAGCCTACACAGCATTTGACGCTGACCATGATGGGCGGCGCTATGGCGCGTGGACATGACGGCGACAACATTTGGGCGTTCAACAATGTGTCTGATCTTCCCCAGCAGCCATTCGGGTCGTTCAGCCGCGGCGAGACCGCACGGATGACGCTGATCAACGACACTGCATTTGCGCATGGCATCCACCTGCACGGTCATCACTTTTTCGAGGTTGGCGATGACGGCGCTTTGGGCGATTTGCGCGATACCACACTAGTTGAGGCAGGCGCGCGCCGCGACATCATTTGCGTCTTTGATAATCCCGGAAAGTGGCTGTTACATTGCCACATGCTCAGCCACGCCGTGGGCGGTATGCGGACGTGGGTGAACGTAGCATGAGGGTGCTGACAGCGGTTCTGATCATCTGCGCGTCAACGGGTTTGGCCGATCACGAGCTTGAAGGCCGCGACATTGCGGCCGGACAGTTGCTCTATGCTGACAATTGCGCGTCTTGCCACGGCGCGCAGTTAGAGGGGCAGCCCGACTGGCAGCGTCCGGGTGATGATGGCGTGCTGCCTGCACCTCCACACAATGCAGAAGGTCACACTTGGCACCACGATAACGCGCTGCTTTTCACCTATACCAAGTCGGGTGGCAAAGGCGCTCTGGCGCAGATGGGCATCCACGATTTCAACAGCGGTATGCCGGCGTTTGAAAATACAATTTCTGACAGCGATATTTGGGATATCCTGGCTTACATCAGGTCAACATGGCCAGAGCGCCAACAGGCCGCCCAAGCGGGCCGCAATCCGCCGCATCAATAGCGCACCAAACGCGTTGTCATTTCGACAAATATCGAAATCTATGCCGTGGCCAATGCCTTCCCGCGTCCGGTTACCGCTTGTCGTTTGTCTTACGATTGATCGGATAACCGCTGGCTGGCCCTTTGATTGGCTGCACCAACATACGATCCAGCCATTGGTCTCGGGGTGTTCTGAATTGCTCGATCCCGATCGTCATCGCGTCATGACCCGCAGCAGGCTGGGCCTTGTAGGTGCCCAATAGCCTGTCCCACCAAGGCAAGTTAAAGCCGAAATTGCTGTTTGTTTCTTCTGGCAGTATCGAGTGGTGCACACGGTGCATATCAGGCGTTACAACGATCAGACGCAGGAACCGGTCCACGACCAAAGGCAGGCGAACGTTCGCGTGGTTGAACATCGCGGTCGCGTTGAGCAAGATCTCGAAAATCAAGACCGCTATAGCAGGCGGACCCAATACCAGCACCGTAGCCAGCTTGATCCCCATCGACAGCAGTATCTCGATCGGATGAAACCGAAGGCCTGTTGTGACATCGAAATCAAGGTCCGCGTGATGCATCCGGTGCAACCGCCAAAGGACCGGCACCGCATGGAACATCACGTGCTGTAAATAGATGACCAGATCAAGGATAATGACACTTGCAAGGACCGCAATCCAAGTAGGCACCTCGAAGATGTTGAACAGCCCCCAACCGCGCTCTTGTGCCATGATGGCCAGACCAACCGCGAGAATTGGATAGGTCAAACGTAAAACGATTGTGTCGATAACCACCAAGGCCAGATTATTCGACCATCGGATCACCCTTGCAATATCGCGCCGACGTCGCGGGACGAACAATTCCCACAGTGCCATGATTGCCAAAACGCCAAGAAACACCGCAAGGCGCAACTGCGGTTCGGCGCCGAATACCGTTTGAGTTGTCGTCATGGTCCAAGCTTCCTTTGCGTGATCCGTCGCCACTTTGGGGCGCCCTTAGGCGACAGTGAACGGCCCCGACACACATGCATGTTCACGTGCCAGCATATGCCAGTGGAACATATAGCGCATCTTTTTGTGCGCAGCGGCCGTAATATGCTGATTGCCGCAAGGTTGGTCCGGATGCCCATCACGACAGGTACCCCGCCCGTGCGGGTATCAAGCAGAGTGGCCACGTCAGACGCTCAATAGGTGCCAGTCCTTGCACATAGGCGCGCGCCCGAGGTCTAATCAAGCAAAGCCTTCTTGCGCGCGGTGAACTCTTCGGTATCGATCTCGCCCTTGGCAAACCGCTCTTTCAATAGCGCCAATGCGCGGTCGTTTGCGTGTGGGCCGATGCCTCCATTGAACAGGCGCAGGGCAAAAATAATGCCTGCCACAATCCCGACAATTATCAAAATCATGAAGATTGGCCCAAGAAACATGCCAAAGCCTCCCCATTGACTATCGCCCCACATCATTTCGTGTCCATGGTAGCGCGGTCCGTAGCGCTCCGGAATTTCACCAACTTGCGCTGCTGCTGATGTAGCCGTCGCCGCGAGAATTCCTGCGATCTGCGAAATGTTTTTCATTGGCATCTGACATCTCCTGATAGGCGGCCTGAACTGCCGTCGTTTCATAAATACCATCAGACCCAAGGGGCCATTATGATCTACATCAATCAGCGAGGACCAACTATCAGCGAAAGTCAGGACTTGGGGAACGCGGCGAAACGCGCGTTTGTCGCGGCAATTACCCCTGGTCGACACGCGGCCAATGCGCGTGGAAGTCATCAATGACAATGGCGTGACGATGTGGCTGCCCGTCGCGCAGATGCGGGTGATCAACCGGAAGATCAGCATGTGTATGTTCAAGTTCGGCTTCACCGCCCCGCGGCCAAAGGACAACACCGCCGACCATGCCAATCGCCGCAGCAACAGCCAAAGCGGCGAACGCCGTGGTAGACCCCGCAAAAGTCATCAGCCAGCCTGCAAGTGGGTAGGTCACCAACCAGCAAGCGTGGGACAGGGCAAATTGCGCGGCATAGACGGCGGGTCGGTCCTCCGTATGTGCAGACCGCCTGAGCAATCGACCCGACGGGGTCAGGACAACCGAATAGCCGATCCCGATCACGAACCAACCCGCCAAAAGTGGCAGCCAACGTGTTTCGTAAGTCAGCGAGATGAAGGACAAGCCGAAAAGGGTTGCGATAAGCATAGCAGCGCCGCTGATCATAACGGGGCGGTCCGGTCGATTGGACAGAAGTCGCGGCAACAGGAGTGCCGCCAGCATTGATCCACCCCCGAATGCGCCAAGGGCAATAGCCACTTCAGTTTCGCCCAGACCCATATCCAACCGCACCAGAACAACTGTATTCACAAGAACCATCGCACCGGCAGCCGCCGCGGCAAGATTGAGCGCCAAAAGCCCCCGCAACCGAGGCGTCGCGAGATATATCCGCAGCCCACGCGTAGTCCTGTCATAAATGCCGCGGGGAACCGTTGACTTCGGGCTTGGCAAAACGACAGAAACAACCAGAAGGGCCGAGACAAGAAATCCGGTTACAGTGCCGACAAAAAGCGCCTGATAGCTGACAAACATTAGCAAGAAAGCAGCCAATGCAGGGCTGACAAGATTTTCCAGGTCATAGGCCAGTCGCGAGAGTGACAGGGCCTTGGTGTAGCGGTCTTCTTCGGGAAGGATATCGGGGATTGTCGCCTGAAACGTGGGCGTGAAGGCTGCCGAGGCCGACTGTAGCACGAATATCAGAATGTAGGCCTGCCAGACCTGTGTCACGAATGGCAGGCAGAGTGCCACAACAGCACGGATCACGTCGAGACTCACCAGCATTGACCGTCGCGGCCAACGGTTGGCGAAAGCGCCGGCAACGGGGGCTATGCCGACATAGGCCACCATCTTGATCGTGAATATGGTGCCCAACACCAGACCGGCGCGTTCACCGGACAAATCATATGCCAAGAGCCCAAGGGCGACCGTTGCAAGCCCTGTACCCAGCAAGGCCACGATCTGTGCCAAAAATAGATGGCGATAGGTGCGGTCGGCGAGAATAGAAAGCATGAAGGTCACCACTTGAATATTGCCTGTGCCGCAGGTGCAGGACGACCGGCGACCCTTGCAGGCGCCTCCACTCTGCCGCCTCAGACGCCACACTGCAAGATCGTCCTCGGCCATGTTGCGGGCGCCGGACTTGTTTTGTGAACGGCACCGTCAGACGGCTGATCCTGAAGTGTACATTGCCATGTTTCTTGTCTTTCAGACTATTTGACGTTAGCGGAACTGCATGAAAAAATTTCTGATCCTGCAACTGCGCCCCGAAACGGAAGCCTCTGACGATGAATACGCATCTATTCTGAGCAAGTGCCAACTTTCGCCGGACCAGACCCATCGTATCCGTGTCGATCAAGAGGACATTCCGACCGATCTGGACGTGACGGACTACGCTGGCGTGATCGTCGGCGGCGGGCCTGGTTGTGTCAGCGACCCAGCGGATAAGAAAAGCGCGCTGGATACGCGGATCGAAGGCAAAATACTGGCGTTGATGCCGCAAATTACCGCCTTGGATCATCCTTTCATGGGCTGCTGCTACGGATTGGGTATACTGGCGCATCATCTGGGTGGTGAAGTCAGCAAAGCGCAGTTCGGCGAGCCGGTCGGAACCTCGGTCTGCAAGGTCATGCCAGACGCAACCGAAGATCCGCTTTTGAAAGGTCTTTCATCTGAATTTGAAGTGTTTGTCGGGCACAAGGAAGCAGTCCAAAGCCTGCCGCCCGGTACGGTGCACCTGCTCACCTCTGCGCCCTGCCCTGTCCAGATGATCCGCTACGGTCACAATGTCTATGCGACCCAGTTTCATCCGGAAGCAGATGCGCTGGACTTTGAACGCCGCATACGCGTCTACCGCAACTATGGGTATTTCCCGTCCGAAGATGCCGAACAACTGATCGAAGTCTGCCACGCATCCAATGTCACGGTACCCGGCGAGATCCTGCGGCGGTTCGCTGTCCGCTACGGCTGAGCGCGGCGGCATTGCACTATGCCGTGAAGCTACAAAGTGAAGCGAAGCCAAGGTCAGCCCCCAATTTCGCCAATGCGGACCTTGGGACCAAGCCGCAGCAATAGAAGGCCTGCGCCTTAGGGCACTGTGGACAAGCGAATTTCCACGCCTCTTTTACGCGGGATTACGCCCTGAAATGACCCACGATGACGTTGGGGCCCAAATGCCGTCCCCGTCAGCTTCCTGGCTCGCAAAGTAGTCACGCATATCCCGCTCGATTTCGGCGCGCTTTGCCTCGGCCCGCTCTTCCCCGGCCTCGCGGAAAACCTCGCCCCCTGGGCCGACTGCCAACGCAAATGCGATGCATTCATCCAAAGTAGTCCCGACAAGGATCTTTTCGTCCACGCGCGTGAATGTCACATCTTCATATCCCGCGCTTTTCATCATGAGACCCGCCATCTCCTGATTGCCCATCGAGAATGGTCCGGGTCCGCAGGTATCCGCATCCTCACCGGGGGCAGGAAGATGCTTGAGTGTAATGTTCTTTGCTTCCTGCCACGCCGGATTG
>CBDTYC010000084.1:0-9653 GCA_965364495.1 uncultured Yoonia sp.
TCACCGCTGAAGCATTGGATGGCACCTTGTCTGGAACGGTCTCGGCTATCGGGCTTGAAATCGGTCGTCAGTCGATCACATCAAGCGACCCCGCCGCAAATACTGACGCACGGGTTGTCGACGTGATCATCGCGCTTGATGAGTCATCTTCGGAAAAGGCGCGCAGATTTACAAACCTCGAAGCGGTCGTCCGGATTGATGCCGGACGCGTCGAATGAGTCGACTGCTTGGCTATCTTTTTGGGCGGCTTCCGATTGGGTGGCTGCAGCTTTCCCATAACAAGGGTCGATTCGTTGCCGCCGTGGCGGGTGTTGCATTTGCGAACTTGTTGGTCTTCATGCAATTGGGCATCTTGGGGGCGCTGAATGGGTCCACCGTTGCACCCTACACAATGCTGCAAGCCGATATCGTGATTTCATCCGAAGACGGGAACACATTGACGGACAGCGGCAACATTGCACGAACCCGCATGTTTCAGGCGCTTGGCGTTCCGGGGGTCGCTGCCGCTGCGCCGCTTTATGTCGGGATGCTGCCGTTCAGTATGGCGGATGGCACATCTGTCTCGTTGCTGGCGTTTGGCATGGATACTTCTCAGCCTTCCTTTGGATCACCCGTTATCGCCGCTTTCTTGGGGCGTCTGGAAACCGAGAATACTGCGTTGCTGGATGTACAAACGCGCGGCGTTCCAGCGACCGCGTTTGAGGATCTGAGCGCGGGTCGGCCGTTCTCTTTCGAAGTGAACGGTCAAACCATGACAGCAATCGGCACGCTCGAAGTGGGCGGCGGCTTTCTTGCGGATGGAACAATCGTCCTGTCAGATCAAACATTTCTTCGGTTTTTTCCCCAGCGCACAAGCGGGGCCCCTAGCCATATCCTGATCAAGGTAGACGACAATATTTCGGTTGAACGTGTTCAAAAGCGTCTCGAGGCGGTACTTCCTGCGCAGAGCGTGAAGGTTCAATCGCTGCAAGCATCAGCCAGTGCTGATCTGGCCTTTATGGCGACCGAACGGCCAACCGGAATCATATTTGGATTTGGCGTTCTGATTGGCATCATCGTTGGCATCGTCATAGTTTATCAGGTGCTTTCGACAGATGTAGCCGACCACCTTCGCGAATACGCAACTTTCAAGGCCATGGGGTATGGGCAGCCGTTTTTCCTAGGGATCGTTTTCGAAGAAGCGATTGTGCTGGCGGTGTTCGGATTTATCCCCGGTTTCCTTGTGTCGCTGGGGCTTTATGCGGGGCTTGGCTATGTGACGGATCTTCCCGTTGCTATGGATGCCAGCCGTGCGATCCTTGTCTTGTTTGGGACTTTAACGGCATGCACCCTGTCAGGTGCTATCGCGACGCGCCGCTTGGCCAAAGCCGACCCTGCGGATCTGTTTTGATGACCAAGGATTTCGCCATCAGTGTATCGGGATTGAACCACTTTTTTGGACAGGGTGAAGCCCGAAAGCAGGCCATCTGGGACGTCAACCTGAACGTTGTACGTGGCAGCCTGACGATTTTGATGGGTCCTTCGGGGTCGGGCAAAACAACACTTCTGACGCTGATGGGCTGTCTGCGGGATGTGCAGGAAGGCAGCATCAACCTGCTGGGCCATGAGTTGAAAGGGGCTGCGGATGCGCAACTGATGCTGTTGCGGCGACGCTTGGGGTTTATCTTTCAGGCCCACAACCTGCATGAAAGCCTGACTGCGACGCAGAACGTGCAAATGGGGTTACAGGTGCATGGGCAGGGCAACCCCGCTGCCCAACTCGCGGCAACGCGCCACATGCTGGATATTGTCGGTTTGGCAGATCGCATGGATTACTTGCCCGGAAATTTATCTGGCGGTCAGAAGCAACGCGTCGCCGTCGCGCGGGCTTTGGTTTCCAATCCTGAAGTTGTGTTCGCTGATGAACCAACAGCCGCGCTTGATAAGGAATCCGGCATGAATGTTGTCGCGATGCTCAAGGCGCTCGGGAAAACACGCAAAACGACCACTGTGATGGTGACGCACGACAACCGCATTCTAGAGCTTGCCGACCGGATCATCACGATGGAAGAGGGCCGGATCGTCAGCGATAGCCAGACCTAAGTCTTGCATACAGTCACACGTCTTCTTCTAATGCGAGCGCTCTGCGCACCTTTCGCACATAGGCGGCTTGCGATTTCTCGTCTGCCGCAGCTTCGAAACCGTCTCTGATGTCATTGATCAGTGCGGCAAGATCGTTGTCCCAGTCAGGTGATTTGTCTTTTTGCACCGCAATCCGTTTTTCGTGCGAAGGCGTTAACGTTAGTTTGCCCGTCGATGAAAGGATGACCTCATCATCCAGTCCAGGAAGGACGACACGGCTTCCTTCGATGCCATATGCAGCAACCCGGTCTTTCAGGGCTGCCATTTGCCCCTCTTCGCCATGCGTGAGGAAAAGCGCTTGGCGGATTGGCGCACGTTCAGCAATCCATCTTGCAAGTTCTGAACCATCGGCATGGCCTGAATAGGCATCAAGGCTGCGGATCTTGGCATTCACTTTGATGTCCTCGCCAAGCATTGTGACGTGCTTTGCACCATCACTCAGACGGCGACCCATTGTGCCTTCGGCTTGATATCCGACAAACAAAACCGTCGCTTTGTGTTGCCAAAGCCATTGCTTCAAATGGTGGCGGATACGGCCTGCATCACACATCCCGCTTGCGGCCAAGATGATCGCTCCGCCAGCGATCTTGGCGATGCGCTTGCTTTCGTCCGTAGTCTCGGTCGGGTGTATCATCGGGCTGTTCAGAAGCTGCGGCGCGGTCTCTAGATCTTCCAGATCGCCCATGTGGTTTTGGAACACCTTTGTGACGCGAATCGCGAGTGGCGAATCAAGAAACACTGGCACATTCGGGATTTCACCGGCCTCTTCGAGCGCCAGAAGATCGGTGATGAGTTCTTGCGTCCGTTCGACCGCAAAGACAGGGATCAACAGCATCCCTTCGTTTTGAAGCGCCTTGGACACCTCGGCCCGAAGTGCAGCACGGCGAAGGGCTGCCGTGGTTTCTGGCCGCTCGCGGTCACCGTAGGTCGATTCTGAAATAACGTAGTCAAAACCGGCGGGGGCATCAGGATCAGGGGGGGAGAGTTTGTTGTCAGGCCCGATGTCGCCTGAAAACAGCAATCGAAGCGGTTGCGCGTTGTCTTGATCAATCTCGATCTCGATTGATGCAGAGCCCAAGATATGCCCGGCGTTCCAGAACCGCGCGCGTACGTCGGGGCCCACTTGAGTCCATTCCTCGTAATCGACCGTTCGAAAGTAAGACAGACAGTCTTCGGCGTCTTTGCGGGTGTAAATTGGCGATACTTCGTCACCGCCACGGCGGCGATTGCGGCGGTTGCGGCGCTCTACTTCCATCTCTTGGATGTAACCGCTGTCAGGCAGCATGAAGGTCAGCAAATCGCGTGTGCCTTCGGTCGCGAAAATGGGACCGTCAAAACCGGATGTCGTAAGTTTGGGAAGTAGCCCCGCATGATCGATGTGTGCATGGGTCTGCAGGACAAAATCGACTTGCGCGGGGGAAAACGGGAAGGGCTTGTAGTTTAGTTCCCTGATGCGTCTGGCCCCTTGGAACATTCCGCAATCGACAAGAAACCTGGATTGTGCGGTCTGCAATAAGTAACAGGAACCGGTTACATTCCGCGCAGCGCCACAAAATTTCAACCTGATATCTGCCATGTATCGCAACCTTCCGCCAAGTGCTGGATGTCGAAACAGCCAAGCACAGGAAGACGCAAAATGCGTTGATGCATATCAAACCAAAAGCGTGGCCTTAATGCGCATCGAGAAACGACTTTGGACCTTGGATCGCGCTAGACGGGCGACATGCCGCGCAACCGCTCTGAGCGGCGGCGCAGGATTTCGACCACGAAAAGCAGCAGAATCGACACCGCGATCAAGATTGTTGCAACCGCCAGAATGGTCGGGCTGATCTGCTCGCGTAGACCGGTGAACATCTGCCAAGGCAGCGTTTTTTGACCGGCAGAACCGACAAACAGCACCACAACGACTTCGTCGAACGAGGTGATGAACGCAAACAGTCCACCCGATACGACACCTGGAAGGATCAACGGCATCTGCACCCGAAAGAACGTCGTGACGGGGCCAGCACCCATGTTGGCCGCCGCGCGTGTCAGGGACTGGTCAAAACCCACCAAAGTTGCTGTCACGGTGATGATGACAAACGGAATACCCAGTGCAGCATGGGCAAGCACCACGCCCCAGTAGGTGCCGGTCAGCGTGAATGGAAGCTCGATCTTTCCGTAGAACGGGATCGGGATATAGGGATTTGAATAGAAGAAATACATGCCCGTCGCCGAAATGATCAAAGGCACAATCATCGGTGAAATCAGCACAGCCATAATCGCCCGCCGGAACGGCACATGGCTTTGCGACAGACCGATTGCGGCCAAAGTGCCCAGACTGACCGACAGTAACGTCGCAACGGGTGCGATCTTCAAAGAGTTGCTGAGGGCGAGTTGCCAGTCAGTGCTGGTAAAGAAGTCTTCGTAGTGCTTGGTCGAAAAACCGGCCGGATCTAGCGCAAGCATTTCCGGAGTGAACGTAAAGAAGTCCTGTGCGTTGAACGACAGCGGAATAATCACAACGATTGGTGCGATCAGGAAGAAGAAGATCAGCCCGCATATGACGCGGAAACTGTAGTACCAGACGCGCTGGCCGGTTGTTGCGTATGTTGGCAATCCTGACATGTCTTACCCCCCCAGTTTCACGTTATCGATGCCGACAATTCTGTCATACACCCAGTACAGCAACAGCACGACGACCAGCAGGATCGTTCCCAGCGCAGCCGCAAGGCCCCAGTTCAACGAACTGGAAATGTGATAGGCAATCCGGTTCGAGATAAAGACACCCTTGGTGCCGCCGACCAGTTCCGGCGTGATGTAATAGCCAATGGACAAAATGAACACGAGGATACAGCCCGCGCCAATCCCCGGCACCGATTGCGGAAAGTAGACCCGCCAGAATGCTGTCCAGTTTGTTGCGCCAAGGGATTTGGCCGCGCGCAGATAAGAGATCGGGATGGTTTTCATCACGGAATACAAAGGCAGGATCATGAAGGGCAGCAAGATATGCGTCATGGCGATGATCGTACCCGTCTGGTTGTTGATCATCTGCAATCGCCCATCGTCCGAAATCAGCCTGATCCAGACAAGCAAGTCATTGATGACACCTTGTTGCTGCAACAGAACCTTCCATGCAGATGTCCGCACCAGAAGTGATGTCCAGAAAGGTAGCAGGACAAGGATCATCAGCAGGTTGGCCGTCCGGTCAGGCAGATTGGCCAGAAGCCATGCAATCGGATAGCCCAGCAGCACACACATCCCCATGATCGACAGCGACATGATCATCGTGCGGATAAAAAGCGTGATGTAGATTTGTTCGTTCTCCGGACGTGCCTCGATGCCATCGGCACCTCTGAGCAGATCTACAGAGTTCAGAAAATAGCCGTCGGTGTAGGCTGGCGAAAAGGCCTTGATCGTTTGCCAGACAGCCGGGTCCAGCCAGTCGTCGTCGATGTCTGCAAATTGTGCCTGAATCGAAACCGGCTCAATCGACGCGAGGTCGACAGGGATCGGCAAAGCCGCGCCGTTCACAGCCTCTTGGTAGAGGGCGGTGTAAACGAAATCCCATGGTTCTTCTTCAGCAGGTAAATCGTTGTCGACCGCGATGACCATCTCGGCCCATGCATCGTAGGTGTCTGCTGTGCCGGGCAAAGCAGCCCTGATTGCATCGTCGTCCATCCATGCAGCCCATTGGGCAGGGTCGGCATAGGCTGGATCAGCATCCTGAAATGCTTTGGTGTACACGTCGGTTTCAAACCGGCCAACGCCGCGACCGGATTTGCGGAACAGCGACGAAATCCCTGTCATCTCATAGTTCAGACGGCTGCCGAGGCGGGTATGCGACTTGTATTCCGAGGCAAGCACCAAGTCGGTGTAGGCGGCTGCGAAAACAGGTTCGTCCGGGGTGGCACCACTTGTTTCGTCCCAGTCCTGCAGGGCGACAACAGTACGGGGCATCGTATCGCCGACGATCTGGTTCTCGACCGAGCGGAAGAGCATATCGAAAATCGGCATGACAAATGACAGCAGTATAAACAAAAGCAGGGGGGCAATCAGTGCCAGCGCCCGCAGCTTTTGGCGGCGCAAAGCACGGTTTAGCGACGCCTTGAGCGGTCGTCCGTCTGCAGCCAACATTTGTGTCATAATCTAGGTCCTGCCACTGTCATTCAGGTTAGGTGGAATTCGGGGCGCAGCATGTGGCCGCGCCCCGAAATCATGTCTTATTGGGCCAGCCATGCCTGGAACTTGGCGTCCAGATCATCGCGGTAGTCAGCCCACCACAAGTAGTTGTTGTAGAAGGTGTTTTCCGCATTGGCCGGGTCTGTTGGCATGTGCTCTGCCATTGGAATACCCAACTCTGCGTGGTCACCGACGAGAGGCGCAGAAGATGCACGTGTCGGGCCGTAGCTGATGTATTTTGCCTGATCGGCAAGACGCTGTGTGTCTGTCGCGAAGTAGACGTAATCCAACACACGTGCGAGGCGGTCGTCGGACAGACCAGCCGGAATTACCCAACCATCCAAGTCATACATCTGCCAGTCCCAAGCCATGCCGACAGGCTGGCCTTGCTCCGCGATCAAGCTGAACAGACGACCGTTGTAGGTCGACCCCATGAAAATCTCGCCATCGGCAAGCAACTGAGGTGTTTCAGCGCCAGCTGTCCACCAGATCGTCTGATCCTTGATTGTGTCGAGCTTTGCAAACGCCTGATCCTGACCTTCGTCAGTCTCAAGCATGTCGTAGACGTCGTCATATGCGACGCCGTCACAGATCAATGCCCATTCCATGTTGGCAATCGGGTTGCGGTTCAGCGCGCGCTTACCTGGATAGGTTTCCAGGTCGAACACGTCGCATGCGCCAGTCGGAGGCGCTACACCGGCAGGAACCATGTCTGTGCGGTAGCCGAATGTCGTCGAAAAGACGATCTGTGGGATAAAGCAATCGGAAACAAGCGCACCGCCAAAGTCGTCGCTTGCCGATGTGCCGTCAGGTGCTGGTGCCAACGCTTCGTCAGCGTCGATTTCCATGGCCAGACCTTCGTCGCACAGACGAATGGCATCGGCCGCTTCGACGTCAACCAGATCCCAGGTAATGTTGCCCGCTTCGTTCATAGCGCGCATTTTTGCGACAGCTTCGGACGAGCTTTCGTCGTTGATGATGCTGATACCGGTGTTTTCGATATACGGTGCATGGTACGCGTTCTGCTGCGAAGCAGAGTATGCGCCGCCCCAACTGACGATAGTCATTTCATTGGCCATATGCCCGTCTGCAGTTGCCAGCGTAGCTGTCAATGTCAGGCAGGATGTGGCCATCATTTTCATTGTGGTTTTCATTGTAATCTCCCGATTAGATACCCGGAATTTTTAACAGGGCGCAAAGGTCCGGGCGGCCTAAGCGCCTTATTCGATTAGGCGTCCAGCGCTCTACAGTCTTGCGCCATCCAACCGATCTCGATTGTCTCGCCCGGCTTCAGGCGTGTCTGGTCCGGCGCGTTGCGCGTCTTGATCACGAAGTCGTCTGTTCCAGCGACCCGCAGCCGTGTTCTGAAAATATCACCCATATAGATGAATTCCAGCACCTCTGCCTTTAGCGTGTGGGCATCCTTGTTCAGGCGGTTCGAATTGATTTCGACCCGCTCTGGCCGGATAGATACTTTGGTCCGTTCACCGACCTTTGTGACGTTAACCGGCACAGCATCGATGATGTCACCGCTATCAAGTTTGACAATGCATGTATCGCCTTTGATTTCTTGGACGACACCATCAAGGGTGTTATTTTCGCCAATGAACTGCGCAACAAAGCTGTTTTGCGGCTTTTCATAAAGCTCGTCCGGTGGGGCAAGTTGCTGGATGCGTCCATCGTCAAACACCGCGACGCGGTCCGACATGGTAAGAGCCTCTGTCTGGTCGTGCGTCACGTAAACTGTCGTGATCCCCAACTCATGCGCCAGCTTGGTGATTTCGAACTGCAGGGTTTCGCGCAGCTGTTTGTCCAATGCACCAAGTGGTTCGTCCATCAAGACCAGCTCGGGTTCGAACACCAGCGCCCGCGCAAGCGCGATCCGCTGCTGTTGGCCACCCGAAAGCTGGGATGGACGACGCCCTGCGAAACTGCCCATTTGCACCATGTCCAGCGCGCGTTTCACTTTTTCTTCACGCTCGGATTTGCCGATCTTGCGCACCTCAAGCGGGAACGAAAGGTTCTCGGCCACGCTCATGTGTGGGAACAGTGCGTAGTTCTGGAATACCATGCCGATTCCGCGCTTATGAGGCGGAATGTTGTTGATCGACACGCCGTTCAGGGTGATTTCGCCATGTGTGGCCGTCTCGAACCCAGCAAGCATCATCAGGCAAGTTGTCTTGCCAGATCCCGATGGGCCGAGCATCGTCAGGAACTCGCCCTTGGGCATAGAAAGGTTCAGGTCTTTGACGACCAGGTTCTCACCGTCGTAACTTTTTTGGACTCTTTCAAAAGCCACAAAAGCCGCTTGAGTATCTACCATGAAGAACGCGTCCCTCTTTGTGCTATGCATTTAGACCATTGCGCCGCTTGGCGGTCGACGATGGCCAACTTTGTTACTTGCCTACACAGAACACAACAGATTTCTATATGCAAACGAGGAGGCTAAGACTGGGGCTGTGTAGTTAAGTGACTGTAAATGTAGATAAAAATAAGCACAAACTGCTTGTGCTTATTTTTCATTTAGTGCCTAATTATTAGGCATAGTTAGCCAACAACGTTAGATTCCGGGCCATATGGAAAGCCTGTGATGTTCTCGTTTCCACTTTGGGTAATGACCAGAATGTCATGCTCGCGGTAGCCGCCCGCGCCGGGTTGGGCGTTGGGAATCGTCAGCATCGGTTCCATTGATATGACCATTCCCGGCTCTAGCACCGTGTCGATATCTTCACGCAGCTCAAGCCCGGCTTCGCGGCCGTAATAGTGCGACAGGACACCGAACGAATGACCATAGCCAAAGGTACGATACTGCAGCAAATCGCGGTCAGCGAAGAACGAATTGATCTTCTCGGTGACGTCCGCACATCTTGCCCCCGGAACAAGCAGGCTCATGCCGTATTCATGGGCGGCGACATTGGCTTGCCAGATTTCGAGGCTCTTTGCGTCAACGTCTTCGACGAAGAGCGTCCGTTCAAGTGCGGTGTAATAACCTGAAATCATCGGAAAGGTGTTCAGGCTGAGGATATCACCATGTTCGAGCTTGCGTGACGTGACCGGATTGTGTGCTCCATCCGTGTTGATACCGGATTGAAACCAGACCCACGTATCCCGATATTCGGCATCCGGAAAGCGCTTGGCAATCTCCAGCTCCATTGCGTCGCGACCCGCCATTGCGATGTCGATCTCGCGTGCGCCCACCTTGATTGCGTCCCTGATCGCGTATCCACCTACATCGGCGACCTGCGCGCCGGCCCGGATCAGATCAATTTCGGCGGCAGATTTATGCATCCGCTGGCGCATTATCGCAGGCGCTACGTCCTTGGTTCGCGAGGGCGGCAGGAATTCATTCAGCAATGCATTTTGCGCAAGGG
>CBDTYC010000085.1:0-9626 GCA_965364495.1 uncultured Yoonia sp.
AAGGCCCAAGACGGCGGCCATCGCACCTACGCCCACTGGAACCGCCTCTTGCATCGCGGCACCGCGTGTCCGCAGCAAACGGGCCGTGTCACCGACGCTAAGTGCGCCGGACGCCGCCAACGCCGAATACTCTCCCAAAGAGTGGCCCGCGACAAACGCAGCGGCATCAATCGCGATACCCTCAGCCTCTAGCGCCCGCATCGCGGCCATTGATGTGGCCATCAAAGCAGGCTGTGCATTCGCTGTCAGGGTCAAATCGGCTATATCGCCGTCCCAGATCAGTGCTGACAAATCCTGCCCAAGTGCGTCGTTGACTTCTTCAAACACGGCCTTGGCCGCGGGGTAAGCATCTGCAAGCGCCTTTCCCATTCCGATGGTCTGAGCCCCTTGTCCGGGAAAAACAAATGCGCGCATGGGACGCCCCTTCTTATATTTGTATTTACCAAAGACTTACCCTGCCCCGCCGTTCCGCACAAGCAATCGCAAGCCTTTCCGTTTTTTGCACAAGTGCACCGCATCACCGCACAGACCCAAAGCTGTGCCTGATGCTATCCAGTTGGTAACCAAGGTCAAACGCCTTCGGAGAATCCCATGTCTACAATCCAAACCACGACCGCCTACGGCACGGTGACGAAAACATTTCATTGGCTCACCGCTTTGCTGATTGTGACCATCGTGCCACTTGGGGCGATCGCCAACCGGCTTCCGTACGAGACGAATGAACAGCTTGCTTTCAAGGCACAGCTCTTTTCTTTCCATAAAACACTGGGGGTCATTGTTTTTGCTGTCGCATTGGCGCGGATCCTTTGGGCCTTGACCCAAACCAAGCCTGCCGGACTGCATCCTGACAGAAAAGCAGAAACCTATCTGGCCGAAGTGGTCCACTGGCTGCTTTATATTTCTTTGGTCGCGGTCCCCATTACGGGCTGGATTCACCATGCGGCAACCACGGGATTCGCCCCGATCTGGCTGCCGATCAGCCAAGACTTGCCCCTTGTTCCCAAAGACGAAGGACTAGCAAAGCTTTTTGCGGGCCTTCACTGGGCGTGGAGCAAGATCATGGTCGCGTCTATCCTGTTGCACGTTGCTGGCGCCCTCAAGCACCATTTCATCGACAAAGACGCGACCCTCAAACGGATGTGGTTCGGCGGGTCCAATGCGACCACTGGACAGGCGCACAAAGCGCCGCGCACTGCCCCGGTTGCGGCTGTCGCCGTCTATCTTGCTGTCACTGCCCTTGGCGCATTGGCCGGATTGTACACTGCCAAATCCACTGCCCCTCAGGTGGCGCTGGCGCAGGTGACTTCAGACTGGACAGTTACGAACGGTGAAATCGCGCTCACAATCAGCCAGTTCGGAAGCCCCGTAACGGGCCGCTTCGACGACTGGACCGCCGCGATTTCCTTTGATGAAAACGCGTCAGGTGTCCTTGGCAATGTCGAAACGACAATTGCGATTGGTTCGCTCAGCCTTGGTTCTGTGACCAGTCAGGCGCTCGAGGCTGATTTCTTCAACGCGGCGGGCTTTCCGACCGCAACCTTCAGCGCGCAGATAACGGCCGTCGGTGATGCGTATTTGGCGGATGGAACGCTGACGATCAAAGGCATTGCGATGCCGATCGCCCTGCCCTTTTCTCTTGTACTGGACGGGGATGTTGCACAGATGTCAGGGCAAATCACAATTGACCGGCGCAGCTTCGCGGTTGGCCAGACCATGGGTGACGAAACCAACCTTGCCTTCGCGGTTGACGTTGCCATCAGTTTGACTGCAACACGCGCCGAATAGAAAAAAGGGCCGCACCAGATGAATGGTGCGGCCCTCGGTTCTCACAATGAAAGCAGACGCTTATTCGGCTTTCATCGCCTCGATCGAGATCATGATCTCGACAGCGTCACTCACAAATGGCGCAAAAGCACCTACTTGGAAATCGGAACGCAGGATGGATGTCGTCGCATCAAAACCGGCCCATGCCTTGCCTTCCATCGGGTGTGTGTTTGCCTGATTCAGCTTTGCGTCAAGAACGACTGCCTTGGTGACGCCGTTGAGGGTCAAATCACCTGTGATCAGCGCCGTTGTGTCGCTTGTCACTTCAATGCCCGTTGACGAGAACGAAACCATTTCTTCATCTGCCGCGGCAAAGAAATCGGCGCCCATGAAGTGTTCGAAACGGGCTTCCCAGCCTGTCAGCATGCTGCGCACAGGGAAGGATACGTTGACAGAGGATGCAGCTGGATCTGCTTGGTTGAACTCGATCTCGCCTTCGAAGCCGGAAAACATGCCATAGGTCGTGGAATAGCCAAGGTGATCGTAAGTAAACACGATCTGGCTGTGGCTTGCGTCGAGAACATAGCTGTTCGAAGTCGCAAAAACTGGTGTCGCAAGGGCTGCGGTCGCCAAAGCTGCGGTTGCAATCAGGGTCTTCATGAGGATCTCCATTGGTGGGTTTTTGTGCGTTGAGGATAGATACCACGCTGATAGTGGCCGCAATTCTGCAAAATTGAACACATTATGTTCGAAGATCAGCAGCAGGATTCTGAGGTAAGACAACAAATCACCAATAGTGGCGAAATGGCTGCTTTTATTGGGGTATCAAGGCTTGCAACGGGCAAACCGCGCTGTATAAGGCCCCATCCTTCTGCAAAGTGTATGAACTGCGCAGACTCTCGTGGATGGGACGTAGAAGGTGAACCACCCATCCTATGAAATGCGCTGATATATGAACTGGAGTTCACATGCCGCTATACGAGCATGTCATGATTGCGCGTCAGGATTTGTCCAACACGCAAGCTGAAAGCCTTATCGAACATTTCGGGACCGTCCTTGCCGACAACGGTGGCAAGTTGCTGGAGAACGAATACTGGGGCGTCAAAACGATGGCCTACAAGATCAACAAGAACCGCAAGGGTCACTATGCGTTGCTGCGTACAGATGCACCCGCGCCTGCGATTCTGGAAATGGAACGCCTGATGCGCCTGCATGAAGACGTCATGCGCGTGCTGACCATCAAGGTCGACGCACATCAGGAAGGCCCTTCCGTGCAAATGCAAAAGCGTGAAGAGCGTGGCGAACGCCGCGAGCGCCGCTAATCGTTGATTTAGGATAAGGACAAACAATCATGGCTACAAAACCATTTTTCCGTCGTCGCAAGTCTGATCCGTTTGATGGCGAAGGCGCCCCAGCGATCGACTACAAAGACACTCGCCTTTTGCAGCGCTACGTTTCCGAGCGCGGCAAAATCGTTCCCGCCCGTATCACCGCTGTCGGTGCAAAGAACCAGCGTGCGCTCGCTCGTGCGATCAAGCGCGCTCGTTTTCTTGCCCTGCTGCCATACGCTGTAAAGTAAGGACACCATCCCATGGATATCATTCTACTTGAGCGCGTCGCAAAGCTGGGTCAGATGGGCGAAGTCGTCTCTGTCAAAGACGGCTACGCACGCAACTACCTGCTGGCACAAGGCAAAGCACTGCGCGTAAACGCTGCCAACCTTGCCCGTTTCGAGGCCGACAAAGCCCAGATGGAAGCACGCAACCTTGAGACCAAAAAAGAAGCAGACGCTTTGGCTGAAAAGCTTGATGGTCAAAAGTTCATCATCATCCGCTCTGCGTCTGACGCTGGTTCGCTCTACGGTTCTGTCACAACACGTGACGCAGCCGATGCCGCAACCGAGGCTGGTTTCTCTGTCGACAAAAAGCAGGTTGTCCTGCGTGGCGCGATCAAAGAACTGGGCCTGCACGATGTGACCGTGAACCTGCACCCAGAAGTGTCGGCAACAATCACACTGAACGTTGCACGCTCTGTTGACGAAGCCCAACTGCAAGAAGCCGGCAAATCCATCGCCGAGCTTGCAGCCGAAGAAGAAGCAGCCGCTGAATTCGAAATTCAAGAGCTCTTCGACGACATCGGTGCAGCTGCATCCGATGACTACGACCTGGCCGATTCGGCTGGCGTTGAAGCATCGGCAGACGACGAAGATTAATCTTCTCTTTGCAATGAAATGATAAAGGCCGCTCCTTATCGGGGCGGCCTTTTCTTTTTGGCATTTGCTACTATGGAAAAGCCACAAACAGGTCGATCACAACGACATTACCCAGCTAGTCCCGATCGTGACTTAGGCAGGTTGATGTGGCCTAGCGATCAAATGTCTCCATCTGCAACTGGGCATTACAATATTCGCCGTCAAATGTCCCGATCCAGATGTCGACGCGTCCATTCGCGGGCCGCGTCAGAACGATCTTGGGATCAAGATTTCCGTTGTCATCATCATCGTAGTACCAGTTGGCAGAGGCCGTATTGATCAGCAGCGCGGCATCGCACTCACTGACGACTCTGACTTCAAGAATGTAACGACCCATATCAGACAGCTGAAATGAAAAGTCAGGGGCAGAAGGGAAATACCCCGCGCCAGTATCCGTTCCTGGTGTGACGTTTCTGCAGTTCCAGATATAGTTATCGCCGCCCGCAACGACATCGAAACCGCGGGCCGAGTACAACTGCTTGCCCGACGCCGCATATGATGCCTGCGGCGATAAATCATAGTTCGGGCAGGCAACCGCGGCGCTGGTAATCCCTAAAAACAAAGCCATTGCGATCGATAGTATTCGTAACATAGTCTTGGTCCTTCAATTTTTCGTAACGATATAAACACCAAAAGAGCGATCAAGCACGTTTTTTCTAAGGCGGTGACCTGCCAGTTTCGTGACATTCGAGGGGCCAAAACGAAAAAAGGCGCCCCAAGCGGGACGCCTTTGAAAACCAATTGGCTTGAATTTACTCTTCTTCGAGCTTTTCAACTGCCTTTTGCAGGTCGTCCTTGCTCACTTCTTTTTCAGTGATCGCAGCGGCCTCAAAAATGTGGTCAACGACTTTGTCTTCAAACATCGGTGCCTGAAGTTGCTGGCGGAACTGTGCGTTCTGCTGGACAAATTCAAAGAACTCGCGCTCTTGACCAGGGTATGGGCGCGCTTGGTTCATGACCGCCTGTGTCACTTCCTGATCGGTCACTTTGACTTCGGCTTTCTGACCAATGTCAGCCAAAAGCAGGCCCAACTTCACGCGGCGCTCGGCCAGTTCATTGTGCTCTTTTGTCGGTGTGATCTCTGGGTGATCATGTCCCTGTACGTCAGGGTTTTCCTCATGCCACAACTGGTGCGCAATCTGGCCAGCTTCGGCCTCAACCAATGAGGCTGGCAGTTCGAACTTGACCTTCTTGTCCAGCTCGTCAAGCAAGGCACGTTTTGCAATCGCACGTGACGCACCGGCGTATTCTGCTTCCAGGCGCTCTGTGATTTGCGTTTTCAGACCTTCAAGATCCTCCGCGCCGAACTTCTTGGCAAGCTCATCATCCATGGCAGGCTTTTTCGGGCCTTTCACTTCCTTGATCACACAAGAAAACACAGCGACTTTGCCTGCAAGGTTGGCAGCCTGATAATCCTCAGGGAACGTGACTTCGACGTCTTTTTCGTCGCCAGCTTTCACTTTCAGCAGACCGTCTTCAAATCCGGGGATGAAAGAGTTTGACCCCAGCACCAGCGGGTAATCCTCTGCCGCGCCGCCTTCAAAGGCTTCGCCGTCGATCTTGCCCACAAAATCAAAGACAACTTGGTCGTCTTTCTTGGCTTGGGTTTTCTTTGGCTCGTAAGTCACCGCTTGCGGGCTCTCGGCCAGATTATCCAGCGCCTCTTTTACAGAATCAGCATCGGCCTTTACAACCAAACGCTCGATCTTGATCGTGCTGAAATCGACATCAGCGATCTCTGGAAGCTTCTCGTAAGTAACGTCGACGGCGACGTCGTCGCCTTCTTTCCAATTCTCATTGGTCATCTTCATCTCGGGCTGTGCCGCAGGACGGTCGCCCGTTGTTTCAAGGTGCGAAGTCAGCGCGCCATCGATGGCTTCCTGCATGCTTTCGCCCATCAGGCGCTGGCCATATTGCTTACGCAACAGTGCCATTGGCACTTTACCCTTACGGAAACCCTTCATTTCAATGGTTGGCTGGGCTTCTTTAAGCTTCTCTACAACCTTGGCGTCCAGTTCGGCGGCCGTCACGGTGATCGCGTATCCGCGCTTGAGGCCTTCGTTCAGGGTCTCGGTGACCTGCATGTGCTGTCCTTCATTTTCAAACTTGGTGCGGGTGAAGGGACTCGAACCCCCACGCCTCGCGGCGCCAGAACCTAAATCTGGTGCGTCTACCAATTCCGCCACACCCGCATGATCAAAATGGGGCAGGTTTTTTACGGCCTACCCCACGGTTGCGCGCTGTCTAGCAAAGGACTGCAGGGGATGCGAGAGGAAAAATCGCTTGAATGCAGCTAGTTTCAAAAGACTTGAAAATGGGGCCTGCATTTGCGCCAAGACAAGTCATAAGCGGCGCGGTTCGCGACACCGCTACAGATTTAGCGTCGCTTTGCGCCGTGTGAATGCAGACATGCAGGCCAAACTATGCAGGCACGCCAGACACAAAGTTTTCAATTAGCGGCAAAAGCAAGCATAATGCCTAAATTTTGGGCATCTATACTTGATTCACCCTGCGATGATGTGTTCAACCAAGGCCATGAATTGTTCGCAGGCGGCAGAGATGGTCTGACCACTGACGAAACACAAAGGGGGAGTCGCACGCAGATGAAGAAAATCGAAGCGATCATTAAACCGTTCAAACTGGATGAAGTAAAAGAAGCACTTCAAGAGGTTGGCGTTCAAGGTCTGTCTGTCGTCGAAGTCAAAGGCTTTGGCCGTCAAAAGGGCCATACCGAGCTTTATCGTGGCGCAGAATACGTCGTCGATTTCCTGCCGAAGGTGAAGATCGAGGTCGTCCTTGCGGATGATCAGGTCGACGGCGCAATCGAGGCGATCATTGGCGCGGCGAAAACCGACAAGATCGGCGACGGCAAGATCTTCGTGTCGTCCGTAGAACAAGCCATCCGCATCCGCACCGGTGAAACCGGCGACGAAGCACTCTAGAATTCGCGCGCGGGCGACTGCGCTGAACACTACCAAACAATACGTGACAGAAAGGTAATACCTCATGAACAACAAAGACGTTCTGAAGCTGATCAAAGACGAGGAAGCCGACTATGTCGACATCCGCTTCACCGACCCTCGCGGCAAATTGCAGCACGTGACTGTCGTTGCTGATCTGGTTGACGAAGACTTCCTCGAAGAAGGCTTCATGTTTGACGGCTCGTCCATCGCAGGCTGGAAATCCATTGACCAATCCGACATGAAACTGATGCCGCAAGCCTCGAGTGCTTACGTCGATCCGTTCTATGCGGAAAAGACAGTTTGCATTAACTGTAATGTCGTTGAGCCGGACACGATGGAACCCTATGACCGTGACCCACGCGGTACAGCGGTCAAAGCCGAAGAATACCTGAAATCCAGCGGCATCGGCGACACGGCCTACTTTGGCCCAGAAGCTGAATTCTTCGTATTTGACGACGTGCGCTTTCAGGTCTCTATGAACAAAGTGTCCTTTCAGGTTGACGCAATCGACGGCGCCTGGAACTCTGATACCGAATACGAGATGGGCAACACTGGCCACCGTCCCGGCATCAAAGGCGGCTACTTCCCTGTGAACCCGATCGACGACGCACAAGAAATGCGCTCCGAGATGTTGTCCACAATGAAGCGCATGGGCATGAAGGTCGACAAGCACCACCACGAAGTGGCGTCTTGCCAGCACGAACTTGGCTTGATCTTCGGCACGCTGACACATCAGGCCGACGAGATCCAAAAGTACAAATACGTGATCCACAACGTTGCCCAAGCCTATGGCAAATCCGCGACCTTCATGCCAAAGCCGATCTCCGGCGATAACGGCACAGGTATGCACGTGAACATGTCGATCTTCAAAGACGGCAAGCCTTTGTTCTCTGGCGACAAATACGCGGACCTGTCGATGGAGGCCCTGTACTTCATCGGTGGTATCCTCAAGCACGCCAAAGCACTGAACGCGATCACCAACCCGTCGACAAACAGCTACAAGCGTCTGATCCCGGGTTTTGAAGCCCCCGTTCTGCGCGCATACTCTGCACGTAACAGGTCTGGTTGTGTCCGTATTCCATGGGCAGAGAACCCGAAAGCCAAGCGCGTCGAGGCACGTTTCCCCGATCCGGCAGCCAACCCATACCTGTGCTTTGCAGCACTGTTGATGGCTGGCCTTGACGGCATCAAGAACAAGATCGACCCGGGCCCCTCTTCTGACAAAGATCTTTATGATCTGCCACCAGAAGAACTGGCAGCGATCCCAACCGTTTGCGGTTCCTTGCGCGAAGCTCTTGACGCTTTGGCAGCAGACCATGAATTCTTGCTGGCCGGTGACGTATTCACCAAATCCCAGCTCGAAGGCTACATGGATCTGAAGTGGGAAGAGGTTTACGCCTACGAGCACACACCACACCCGATCGAGTACAAAATGTACTATAGCTGCTAATAGCTAGCACCGAACAAAAGCCCCGTCAGAGCAATCTGGCGGGGCTTTTTTGTTGTTGGAACAAGGCCACTACTTGTCGTCATTCATCTGGCGCAGGCCAAAGGCGCACCATGCGCAAACTGCGGCCAAGAGCGCAGGAAACCCGCTAAGCACTGCTTGAAAACCAATATGCATTGCGGGTTGCGCCTGCGAAAGGTTTTCATAGGTCGATTGGGCAAAAACCATGCCCCAGATAACCGCAACCACAGACATCATGACGCCAACCTGAATGGCCAACTTGCGTTGCGTCGTTGTCTGATGCTCCAACCGATAAAAGAATCGCGCTGCCACAAATGGCGCAAGAGCCACCAGAATGCTTGCCACCAAAAACGCAGGCAAGCGCAAGTCAGACGCTGCAATAGCTTCGCCCGAAGCAAGCATTGGCACGATCATGAAAAGCATCATAAACAACATCGTCAAAGCATAAGCGCCCAGAACTGCCGCGATGACTGCAAGTGTAACCGACGTCAGTTTTCCCAATCTGATCTTGCGCAAATTGTGCATCGTTCCACCTTCCTTGGCCTTCGGAACCCGTTTTGCGCCATTTGAACCGCTGATTTTGTCGATTTTTGACGGTCTGGCGCAAGCCAATCACGCGGATACTTGGATTGTCATCCCATCAAGGACCGTATCATGAACACGCATTACCGCGATACCCGCAAGATCGACCCGACACGTGGCGCAACTTTGGGCGATGGCACCCCAAATGATCAGGACCGCGTCGAGATCGGACCAACACAACTGGCCTTTAGCGAATGGGCGGCTGCCGGACTGATTTTGCCTAACCTGCCCGCAATGCGCGCATGGCGGCACAAGCGCTTGGTCGACGCTGTGAACCAGCGAAACTATGGCGGTATCCTGATGTTTGACCCGCTCAACATCCGCTACGCCACTGACAGCACCAACATGCAGCTTTGGAACAGCCACAACCCGTTCCGCGCCTGTCTGGTTTGCGCTGACGGCTACATGGTGATGTGGGACTACAAAAACGGGATGTTCCTAAGCAAATTCAATCCGCTCGTGAATGAACAGCGGACAGGCGCCGACCTTTTCTATTTTGACCGTGGCGATGCGCTGGAACCCGCGGCAAATGCTTTTGCGAACGAAGTGCGCGACGTGATCCGTGAACATGGCGGCGGTAACCCACGTCTTGGTGTCG
>CBDTYC010000086.1:0-9557 GCA_965364495.1 uncultured Yoonia sp.
CGATCTCGGCCTCGTCCGCCTCGCGCAGCCAGGCCGCCGCGGATTGGCCGGATTGCGTCAACCCCACCCAGACGGTCTATGAAGAAGCGCGCCAATGCCGTTTGGGTGCCGACAAGTTCATGACCGACGGTCGTCACACGGGCACAGGTGGCGGCAACCATGTTGTTGTCGGTGGGGCCACGCCAGCCGACAGTCCGTTCTTGCGCCGCCCCGACCTTCTCAAAAGTCTGATCCTGTTCTGGCAGCGTCATCCTAGCTTGTCGTATCTTTTTGCAGGCACATTTGTCGGCCCGACAAGCCAAGCCCCGCGTATCGACGAGGCGCGCCATGACGTATTGTACGAACTTGAGATCGCGCTTGATCAGATCTGGCCACCAACCGATGGCACCCCGCCGCCGCCTTGGTTGACGGATCGCTTGCTACGCAACGCGCTGATCGACGTCACCGGCAATACCCACCGGACAGAGATTTGCATCGACAAGCTTTTCTCGCCAGATGGTCCAACAGGGCGGTTGGGTCTGGTCGAGTTTCGTGGCTTCGAGATGCCGCCCAACCCGCGCATGAGCCTTGCGCAGCAGTTGTTGTTGCGTGCGATCATCGCGCGTTGCTGGGAAAACCCGATCAGCGGCAATCTGACCCGCTGGGGCACAAGCCTGCATGACCGCTTTATGTTGCCTGCCTTTATCTGGGAGGACTTTTTGGATGTTCTAGACGATCTGCGGGCCCATGACATGGTGTTTGATCCGGCATGGTTCGAAGCACAGGCCGAATTCAGGTTCCCGTTCTGCGGCGAGGTCACATATGAAGGTATCACGCTCGAGCTGCGCCAAGCGCTCGAGCCTTGGCATGTGATGGGTGAGACAGGTGCCATCGGCGGCACTGTACGCTACACCGACAGTTCTTCGGAAAGGCTGCAGGTCACCTTGAAAGGCGCCAATCCCGACCGCTATGTCGTGACGGCCAATCGTCGTGTTGTGCCGATGACGCCGACAGCGCTGAACGGCACACGTGTTGGCGGTGTGCGTTACAAAGCGTGGAAACCCGCAATGTCATTGCATCCCGTACTTGAGGTCGACGCGCCGTTGACCTTCGACATCTTTGATACTTGGACAGGCAAGTCGCTGGGGGGGTGCCGCTATCATGTCGCCCATCCGGGTGGACGAAACTTTGACACCTTCCCTGTGAACGGAAACGAAGCAGAAGCGCGGCGGTTAAGCCGGTTTGAAAAGATGGGCCATAGTGCCGGGACCACCCCGCCCGTCCCCGAGCGGACGCATCCAGAGTTTCCAATGACGCTTGATCTGCGTCGCAGGGCTGGATTGTAGGCGGTGCAAACTTCGACGCCTCTGATCGAAGATAAAATCTTTGATAGCTTGCGCGCAAACTACCGCGCGCAAGTCGCTGCAGGGGTTGCGCACAGTGATGAAATGCTGGCAGCAGACGGCACCGTTAAACCCGTTTGGGACCCGTTTATCCGACACCTGAGCACGCTGTCGCAAGACGAAATCGCCCTTCGTTTCACGCGCGGCGATCAATACCTGCGTGATGCGGGCGTGTTGTACCGGCAATACGACGAAACCCTCTCGACCGAACGCGAATGGCCGCTAAGCCATATTCCCGTGATCTTGGGCGACGACGAATGGCAAACCATCTCGGACGGGTTGATCGAGCGCGCAGAACTGCTGGAATTCGTCCTGCGTGATTTCTATAGCGAGAACGATCTGGTGAAATCGGGCCAACTGCCTGCGACACTGCTCAGCCAGAACCCCGCTTGGCTGCGTCCAATGGTTGGTGTCGGCAAAGGGGACGCAAATCTTCTCAATACTGTTTCCTTCGAGATCGGACGCGGCCCTGACGGGAAGTGGTGGGTCATCAGCGATCTGATCGAAGCGCCCTCTACTGCGGGCTTTGCGATTGAAAATCGTATCGCCATGGGGCGTGTTTTTCCGAACTTCTTCACCAGTTCGAATATTCACCGGTTGGCGGGTTACTTCAAAGACTTCCAGCAAACGCTAATGCAAATCAAGGGCCGCGCATCGGGCGAAGTCGCGTTGTTGTCGCCCGGTCCGATGAACCAGAATTATGCCGAACACGCATACCTGGCCCGCTATCTTGGGCTTTTGCTGGTCGAAGGCGAAGACCTGATCGTCCAAGACGGCAGCGCGATGGTCCGCACCGTCGCAGGCCCGAAACCTGTCAGCCTGTTGTGGAACCGTCTGCCCAGCGCGATGTTTGACCCGCTTGAACTTGATCCGACCTCTATGCTGGGCACGGCAGGCTTGGTGCAAGCGATCCGTGACGGTACGCTGAAGACAGTGAACATGGTTGGTGCCGGCGTCCTTGAGACACGCGCATTGATGGCGTTTCTACCCAAAATTGCCCGCGAAAGATCGGGACGCGGGTTGGCCTTGTCCAACATTGCGACATGGTGGTGCGGCCATGATGCGCAACGTGACCATGTGATCGCAAACAGTGACCGGATGATGGTTGGCGATGCTTTTTCGACGGTCCCGCTGATGGCGGACCCCAAAACGATCGCCTTTGGAAACGCGACCGACGGTCCGCATGTCCAAGAGCTCGCCGCACTTCTAAAGACCAACGGGCGCAATCTTGTGGGCCAAGAGGCGGTCACCCTTTCGACAACGCCGGTTTGGGAAGACGGTGAACTGGTTGCGCGGCCGATGTGTATCCGGATTTCGCTGGGGCGCACAGACAGCGGTTGGGCGGTCATGCCCGGTGGATACGCGCGGATCAGTGCTGGCAATGACGCCAAGGCTCTGGCCATGCAGCGTGGTGGCAAGGTATCCGACGTCTGGGTCACGAGCCCGCACAAAGTCAAAACGCCCAGCTTGCTATCCGCTCAAAAAGACACGTCCCGACGCAGTTTGACCCATGCTTTCTTGCCTAGCCGCGCTGCGGATAACCTTTTCTGGTTGGGCCGCTACGTCGAACGGGCAGAGCAAAACATGCGCCTGTTCCGCGCTTATTTCGCCCGCATCTCTGATGGTGCGGAACACGGTGACGCTTTGCCCCTCTATTTGCGCGACAGGCTGATGGATCAGGTTGCGCCACAGGCGCAGGCGATGGCTGCGCGGTTTGGTGAACCCTTGGAACACGCCCTGAATTGCGCGTCGCGCATCAGTGACCGTTTTTCCCCGGACGGGATGATGGCACTGCGTGGTTTGGTGAAACAAACAAAGGCCTTGGATCGCGGGCCGGTTCCATCAGAGGATATCCCGATAGAGATCAGCAGCCTTTTGCGCCAGATCACCGGGTTTGCGGGGCTTGTCCACGAAAACATGTACCGCTCGCACGGTTGGCGGTTTCTGAGCATCGGCGCCTCGCTCGAGCGGGCGGCGAATATGTGTGACGTTCTCGCGGCATGCCTGTCTGATGATGCACCGTCCGGCGCGCTTGACCTCGCGCTAGAGATTGGGGACAGCGTTGTGTCGCATCGGGCGCGGTTCCAGATTTCGGCTGACGCCGCTTCGGTTGCCGATTTGCTTGCACTGGACGGGAACAACCCGCGGTCGGTGCGCTATCATATTTCCCGCACAAAGGACCATATCGCGCACCTGCCTTTGCAGGGCGAAGGCAAGATGACCCTCGTTGCGCGCCAAATTCTGCTGCTAGAGACGCGGCTGGCAACTTGTGAAGCATCCAGCATCACTGCTGACAAATTGACCCAAGTAAAGCGTGATATCTGGGCGATATCGGACTCACTTAATGAATATCATCTGGCATAGGACATGATCTATAGTATCCGTCTGACAATCGCCCATCAGTACAATCAACCCGCTGCGAACAGTCGCCATTTGATACGTGTGCTGCCTCTGACTTTGGCGGGGCGGCAAACCCTGACAACGCATCTGCTCGAGGTTTTTCCTGAACCTGACACGCGTTCGGAAGCGATTGATTTCTTTGGAAACAGAACGACCTACTGTGCGCACAAAGACCCGCACGCGCAGATGTCTATCCGCTTGGCTTGCCATGTTGATGTGGCTTCACCACAGCCATGGCAGGATGTGTCGCCCAATAGTGCGCAACTCCGGTCTGAGTATGGCGGGCTGACCGACTTGGGTCCAAATTCGCCACTGCATCTGCTGGGGCCAACGGCGCGGCTTTTGCCGGATCAAGCCGTTCTGGACTTTGCCCAAGAGGTCTATGTCCCGCAGGCTAGCACCGTTAGCAACGTCATTCGCATCGGTGAGGCGCTCCATAAAGCCATGACCTTTGATGCGACAGCAACAACAGTCGATACGGATGCATCCGACGCGTTCCGCCTCAAGCGCGGGGTCTGTCAGGATTTCAGTCATATCATGATCATTGCACTGCAATCGTTGGGCATTCCTGCCGGATATGTCAGCGGCTATTTGCGCACCCTGCCCCCCGAGGGCGGCATCAAGCTTGAAGGTGCCGATGCGATGCACGCATGGGTTCGGGCATGGTGTGGACGCGATCAGGGATGGGTCGAATATGACCCGACAAATGCGACCCTTGTCGGGACCGACCATATCGTTGCGGGTTATGGCCGCGACTATTCAGATGTGTCGCCCGTTCGCGGGCATTTGCGATCCTCTGGTGGGCAAAGCAATACCCAAGGCGTGGATGTAGCGATTGCCGGCTAAGGCCGAAGTAAGCGGGCCGCCCGCAAGCCTATCCGCGCTTGTAGTTTGGCAGATGCGTCAATGCCGCACGCAGGGCATCGCCCCAACCGACACTGATTGACTGAAAATAGGGATCATCCGCCTTGACCCGTGACTGTTGTTCGCACTTGAAACTGTCAGTCTCGTAGATTTGCATATCAAGCGGCATGCCGACCGACAGGTTCGCCTTGATGGTCGAGTCAAACGAAACCATCAAAAGCTTGATCGCCTCCTCAAAGCTCATATCGGGTTCGTAGGCCCGCACGATGATGGGCTTGCCGTATTTCGCCTCGCCAATCTGGAAAAACGGCGCGTCCTCGGTCACTTCGATAAAGTTGCCTTCGGGGTAGACGAGGAATAACGTCGGCAGCCCGCCTTTGACTTGGCCGCCAACAATCACAGAGGCTTTGAACGCAGAGGTGGCCGACTGACCATCCGCACCGCCCCCTTGGATCACTTCTTTCAGCTTGGCCCCGACAAAGCGGGCAACTTCGAACATTGTCGGCAATTCAAGGATCGTCGGCTTACGCTCTGACGGAACCTTTGAGCGTTCTTCTAGTATGCTGATCAACGCCTGCGTTGTCGCAAGATTGCCAGCGGTCATAATCGTAATCGCGCGGTCACCCGGCACATCCCAAGAGAACATTTTTTTTGTCGTCGAAAAGTTGTCGACCCCTGCATTGGTGCGGGTATCGGACATGAAGACAAGGCCACTGTTAATCGCAAGGCCGACGCAATAAGTCATTTTGGTTCCAACGCTAAAAGCAGATCCTGCAGATCTGCACGGTTGGCTTCTACCCCTGCAACGGGATCTATACAATCAGGATCATCTGCAATCTGCGGCGTTCGTCGCTGGCGTGACGTTTAATCAATTGTGCAAATCGCGGGGTCTATAGCCGCTGCACGTCAACGGATTGTTCCTGCAAATTCACAAAGCCATAAGACGTCAGAAACGACGCGTCGGCGGCGTCACGTCCCACACAAATACGCACAATCTCCGAAGGTTGCGCCATGCCCGTCGGATCAACAAGATGCCAGCCGCCCGCAAGATAGACTTCGACGACGGCATGGAAATCCTGCGGCGCCACATCCGGCGCGTATGCGCTGACAAACCGCGCTGGAATGCCTGCTGCGCGGACAAAGGCGATCAAGACATGCGCATAGTCGCGACAAACCCCTGACATGCTGTAGAAACTATCCGTGGCGGCCGTACCGGAATGGCTTGCACCATTGTCGTAGGTGAAATGGGTCTTGATCCAATCGGACATGGATTGCACCAGCGCGCCCCCGCTAAGGCCCTCGAACTGGCGCGATGTGAAATCCAGAAAGAGTTCTGACTGGCAATAGCGCGAAGGCATCAGATATTGAATGGCCGGACCTGGTATCTGGTGAAGTGGCGTTTCAGTCAGTTGCGCCAAGTCAACAAACGGGCGTGTGCTCTCGACCTGCGCTTCATAGATGCACTCTAGCCGTGGACCGGCGCGCAGCCATTGGCGTATGCCAATACCTTCTTCGCCCGCGATGTCCTGCAGTGTTTCGCCGTGGAGAACTTCAAACCGTGCCCCATGAACCACCTGCCCTGCATCCGTGTTCGCAGCGATCTGCAACAGGACATCGCAAACCCGTTCAGTCGTATATGCAAGATGGGTTCGCACAGAAAGCAGCACGTCAGATTCCAAACCGATTAAGGGCCAAACAAGCCCGTGCTATCGCAGTCAAACACCGGACTGTCGATAGCTGAAACAGGCGATAATGTCGCCGCGTCTGGCGCAGATCCGGTATTTGGCGAAGTGCCAGGATTGCAGGATAACCCACTGCAAAAGTATCAGGCTTGGCGCAACTGATCTGCGCCAGCTTAGTCTGTGCCAATCGTGATGATCTGCCCCACCAAGGTCTGGCTTGTCCTTAAGGCCCCACCGCAAAGCTGCAACAGATCAGGCAATGTCATCACCTCAAGCATCCAGGCGGTTCCGGACCTTTCCTGCTCGTGTACCATCGCCATGTTAAGCAGCGTCGCTTGCTGCGCTGTATAATGCGCGATCGTCACCAGCAATTCGGCCAAGACAGGGTTTTGTTTGTGAGGCATCGCAGAGGACGTCCCGCCCGACACAAGTGTGACGTCAGATGCTCCTCTTTGCGCCATCAGTGCGATATCTTGCCCCATCTTGCCAAGGCTTCCCGTCAGCCGCGCCAGAAACGACGCAAGTTCTGCTATGTCGGCGCGTGTCGTGTGCCACGCAAATCCGGGATCACTTAGACCCAGTCGCGCCGCGAACGCCTTGCCCACCTCATCGGCGTTGTTCGTCCTGCGCTGCCCGACTGGTCCCCCCCACTGCAAAACCGCCAGTTTCTTTGCCAAGCGGTCCAAATCATCAATATAGCTCGGCAATGGCTGCGACCACGCTGCAATCCGTGCATCTGCTGTGATCGGCAACGCCGCCTGCATGCGGGTGTAGCCCATCAAGCGACGACCAGCGTTTCGGCCCTGAAGTGACGCCAAAGACCGCGTAAGTTCCGACAACCGCCTGCGGTAAATCGCTAGCAACGGGGCCAAAGCAATTACCAGCGCGGTATCCATGACATCCTGTGATGTCAGTCCGGTATGCAGCACGTCTTGGCTTTGCGCTGGCGCGTTCGCTTTCAGGGCCTTTGCAAAGGCGGGAATAGGTAATCCATCCGCCTCGACGCCCGACCTGAGCAAATCGCCGGATATGTCGCAGGTTTCGATATGTCTTGCGACCCGTCCACACAGCTCTGGATCAGCGACACCGGCATCCGCTTGCGCCATGACCCACGCAATCTCGACCGCGCGATATCTTGCGAGGTCCGAAGCGGGGGAAAGTATATCGGCAATTTCGGCATCCCCCAACAGCCCGCCGAACCACGCGTGTGTCATCAGCCCGCTCATGCGGCAAGGTCCAGCAGCGCGTCCGACCTGACCGGTTGTTCATTGTTTGCGTCCTCAAACGCCTGCTGCATGCAGCCTAGTTCGTATGCTTCGCCTGCGGCGGGACCAAGGTTGAGGTGGGTCTTAAGCATCCAGAAACACCGTCTCTTGTGGTCCTTGAAGGTGGATATCAAGATGATAGCCGGCATCAGTGGCGGCAGCCACCATCGTCTTGGCCCGCGCACCAGCAAGCACAAACACCGGATCACCGGCGTTGTCTTCGTCAGGGAAATAGACCCGTGTCATCAAGCCAAGGTTGATTCCTCGTGCCACAATCCAGACAAGGATATGCGGCGCCTGCCCGTCCATCGCACCCGGTTTCAGCGTTTCAAACGTGAATTGCCCCGTGTCTGCGGCGCTTGGTTGACGGCCCCATCCCTGAAAACCTTTGGTGGCGAACGTCCCGTCGGGGCCAGCCTGCCAAATTTCAACAAGCGCATCCGTGACGGCGTCACCATCACCATCATAGATGCAGCCTGTCAGCGCGATCCTTTGGCCCGCGACATCGCCTTCAATCATTTCCGCACCCGGATCGCGACCCGCGTACATCCCGACGAGGCCCGCGAAACTTGGGACACAACCGATATGCACATAGGGCCCGGCGGTCTGGGAAGCGGATTCTTTGAGCGTGGTCATCAGGTGCCCTCCATCTGGTTCTCGAACGGTGTCGCTGACCGCCCGCGCAACACGATGTCAAAGCGATATGCGCGAATATCCATGGGTACGGTGTTTTCCATGTCCAACCTTGCGACCAAACGGTCAATCGCTTCCGGATCAGGGATGCACTGGACGATGGGGCACAGCGCGATATGCGGGTCACCTTCAAAATACATCTGTGTGATCAACCGTTGCGCAAACCCGTCGCCGAAGACTGAAAAGTGGATATGTGCGGGCCGCCAGTCGTTGCCGCCATTCGGCCACGGATAAGGGCCCGGCAGGATTGTGCGAAAACGATAGCGCCCGTCCGCGCCAGTGATGCAGCGACCACAGCCACCAAAGTTGTCATCAAGCGGGGCGAAATACCCGTCTTTCTTGTGTCGGTACCGCCCGCCCGCATTGGCTTGCCAGACTTCGATCAGCTTGCCCGGAACAGGCCGACCGTCTTCGTCCCGCAATGTGCCATGCACGATAATGCGCGGTCCAATCGCGGATTTTCCGGCGTCCGCGTAGTTAACAATCAGGTCGTCATCATTCGCACCAAGCATGTTGTGGCCAAAGACAGGTCCAGTCATTTCGGTAGCTGTTGGCGCATAATGCAAACGCGTGTGTTGAGGCGCACGCAAATGCGTTGAACGGTAGTTCTGCGCGAACGGTTGCGGGTGCCAGTTCAGATCACGTGGCTTTATCAGGTGTTCAGTCATGATCGGCCCCTTCCATCTCGGCCAGAGTCTGTTTGGCGAGTTTTAGCGCATGATTGGCACGTGGAACGCCCGCGTAGATCGCCACATGCTGGAACACTTCGCGAATATCACTTGGTGTGGCCCCTGTTCGGGCGGTGGCACGAATGTGCATCGGGATTTCTTCGAAGTTCCCCATGGCAGCGAGTAGCGCCAGAGTAACCATCGACCTTTCGCGCAATGAAATGGCGTCGCTGGCCCAGACCGTCCCCCAGGCACCTTCTGTAATCAGCGTCTGGAAAGCCGCATCGAAATCACTTTTGTTACCTTCGGCACGATCAACATGCGCATTACCCAGAACCGCGCGACGCACCGCCATGCCTGCACTGGCCCGATCTTGCACCGTGGCAGCATCAGCGATTAAAGTGGTGATGGCCGATGCGACCTCTTTCGGTGCCTCAAGACAGGGCAGATGGGCCACGTCAGGCAAAGTCACCAATTGTGCCCCGCTGATCCGCCCAGCCAAATCCGCAACAAGCGTGGCATCAACCGAACCGTCTTGTCCCCCTGCAATACAAACACAAGGTGCCAAGATACGCGCGGCGCTGTCAGTCAAATCAGCGTCAC
>CBDTYC010000087.1:0-9464 GCA_965364495.1 uncultured Yoonia sp.
GAGACCGGCACATTGAATATGGCTGATCTGGCGAACAGGGTCGCGTTAATTAGCCCCGAAGGCACCGTCGGTATTCGTGTGGCTGCGGTTCTGCTGCTGCTTGTTTTTGCGATCAAAGCGGCAGTTGTGCCGCTGCACTTTTGGTTACCGTCAAGCTATGCCGAGGCACCGGCACCTGTTGCAGCACTTTTTGCAATCATGACCAAGGTGGGTGCTTATGCGATCATTCGCGTCTACACGATGATCTTTCCGCCAGGCCTCGAGGCAACCGCCGGACTGCATGAACAATGGTTGTTGCCCGCCGCATTGATATCGCTTGCGATCGGTATGATCGGCGTTTTGGCAGCAAAGCGGTTGGACCGGTTGGCAGCTTTTTCCATAATCGGCTCGATGGGTATGGTGATGATTTCGATCTCGCTGTTTAGCCCCGAAGGGATTGCCGCCGCCCTTTATTACATCGTGCACTCTACACTGGCAGGTGCGGCCCTATTCCTGATTTCCGATCTGGTGCGGACTGGTCGTGGCAACCTGATCCTGACGCCACAGCCGCCTGTCGCGGGTGCGGCGTTGACCGCAGGACTGTTCTTTGCTGGCGCCATTGCAATGGCTGGCCTGCCACCCCTGTCAGGGTTCCTAGGTAAACTTCTGGTGCTGGACGCAGCATTTGGTACCGACTTGATGGTCTGGATTTGGGTGATCGTTCTGGGGTCCAGCCTTGTCAGTATTCTGGGCTTCGCACGGGCCGGCAGTATTCTGTTCTGGAAGGCACAAAGCGTCACGCCGTCCCAGGATGCCGCTGTGGTGAATACACCTTCAACAATGTCGTATGTTGCAGTTGGCGGTTTAATCACGCTTCTGACCGCGCATACCGTCTTCGCAGGTCAAGTGCATGGTTTCACAACCGTGATCGCATCCCAGCTATTCGCGCCAGAGCCTTACATCGCGACAGTGTTGGAAACAGAAGGCAAGCTGAGCAAACCGGCGGAGGATCATTAAGATGGGACGTGCTTTCAACTGGCTTTTGCCACACCCGATTTTGACCCTGATACTGACGATTGTATGGATGTTGTTGCAGAACGACATTTCCGCTGGGATGGCGGTTTTCGGGATCATCCTTGGGATCATCATTCCTTGGGGTACTTCGATCTGGTGGCCGGATACGCCAAAAGGGTTCCGGTTGGGCAAGATGATCACTTATAGCGTTCTGGTCCTTTGGGACATCATCGTCGCCAATATCGAAGTCGCGTGGATTGTTCTGACGGTCCCGAACGCAAAGCTGAAACCTGCATGGATTGTCGTCCCGCTTGAACTGCGCGAACCCGAAGCCATCACCGTGCTTGCCGGAACGATCACACTGACCCCCGGAACAGTTTCTGCCGATCTTTCGGATCAGGGGCATAGCCTGCTTGTGCATGTTCTGCACACCGAAGACCCCGACGCTGTACGTGATGAGATCACGGACCGTTACCAACGCCGCCTGAAGGAGATCTTTTCATGATTTTTGCGACGCAGTTGATGGAAATTGCGCTGGCCATCACCTTTGTTACGCTGGCACTCGCCCAAGTTTTTTCGATGGTGCGGTTGGTACTGGGGCCAACGTCCGGCGACAGAATTCTCGCGCTTGACACAATGGTGATCAACTCGCTGGGTTTGGTCATTGTTCTTGGCATCCAGCAGGGTGTCCAAATCTACTTCGAAGTTGCGCTGCTGATCGCTATGTTGGGATTTGTGTCCACCGTCGCACTGGCGCGTTTCATCTTGCGGGGGGACATCATCGAATGACCGCTGTTATTATCGGAACCTATGTTGTCACACTGTCGTTGTTGATTGGGTCTTTCTTTGTGCTTGTCGGCGTGATCGGGCTTTTGAAGTTCAACGACCCAATGACCCGCCTACATGCACCCACCAAAGTTGGCACGATCGGGATCGGGATGCTTTTGGTGGCATCGATGGTCCATTCTTTCGATTTGGGCAATCCGTCTTCACATGAACTGCTGATTATGGCCTTTCTGTTTGTCACAGCACCGATCTCGGCGAACTTCATTGCCAAGGTGAACATCCACCGCGGCGCCTGCGAAACGCCCCCGTCACCGCCACGCGACGATACGTGGTCGACACTGAACGTGCCCGAGGCCGACCGCGATCTTGAAACCAGATAAGGTCGATATTGGCTGAGCCCGCGGCATGCCTGACCGGGCATTAGCCCGCTTTGCGGCCGGCCTATCCTGCGAACACGCGCTCTAGATAGATCACGACGTAGAAGAGACCGATGCCCGGAAATGCTCGGCCTGAAAAGGACTTGCAGGATCGATCAGGGCTATCCCGTTGGCACCACAGCCGTAACAAAAAGCGCGATTGCGAACCGTCTATCCACGCCCAGGTTCCCAATCCGGTTGTGTTGCAAAGACAGCTACATCCTGGTCCAGTTGATCCCAATGCGGTTGATCACGTTTGAATATGACGACGTCAACTTTCAATCCGGCGGCGTCGTCCATCGACCCGAGCGTTAGGGTCAGATGGTCAGGCGTGCGTGTGTTTTTCCCATAAATCGGGCTTCCACAAGTCGAACAAAACACCCTTGTCACCTCTGCGCCCTTGTTCGACTGATAAGTGTAGGCATGCGTTTCGCCGCCTAAGGCGACCTTGGCCGCTGGAAACATCGCCCCAACAGTATGCCCTGTTCCGCTTAGGCGCCGACATTCTTCGCAGTGGCATTGCGCAACAACAACGGGTGGCCCGTCAGCGACGTAAGTCACAGCACCGCAAAGGCATTTTCCCTCGTATTTCCTAGTCATACGGACGACCCTAAAGAGGGGCGCATATTGCACAACCCCGTTCAAATCATTTCCCTTGAAATTGGGGACATGAAATTCAAGGCGGGATCAAGTTTCCAGATTGAATTTTGTCGCAAGCAATTTAGCGGTCTGCGGCATCGGACAGTTTGTCACCAAGTTTTTCCAGCATCCCGAGGCATTGCTGCAATTGCGCGATTGACAGAAACTCGTCCGCCTTGTGTGCCTGTTCGATCGATCCCGGACCGCAGACGACGACGTCCATACCAAGCGCCTGAAATATGCCCGCCTCGGTTCCGAATGGCACGACATGCGCGTCATTCGCTCCGGTAAGCTGCGCGATGATACGGACGGCCTCGTTTTCGTCGGTCGGCATTAGGCCTGCCACCTCGCCAATAACTTCGGTCGTGATTGATGCATCGGGATAAACGGACTGCATCGCGGGCAAAAGTACATCGTCGCAGTATGTGTTCAGCGTCGCTTTGACAAAATCCGCGTCGCTGGTCTGGACTGGACGCAATTCCCAGTCAATTTTGGCTTTTGAAGCAATAACATTATGTACTGTCCCGCCGCTCAGCGCGCCGATATTCAGGGTGGTCCACGGTGGATCGAAGCGGCTGTTGCGGGGCGCCAGAGGTTTGAGTTCATCACGCAACGCCAGCAGGCGGCTGACATAGCGCACCGCGTACTCAACGGCGTTCACCCCAAGATCGGGTGCTGACCCATGCCCCGCGAGCCCTTGGAAATGCGTGCTATATTCATAACAGCCCTTGTGGCCCTCGACGATTTTCATGCTCGTCGGCTCGCCGATGATGGCAAGCGAGGGCTTGATCGACCTGTCAACAAGGGTCTGGGCAAGATGCCCTGCGCCGATGCAGCCCGTTTCTTCGTCATAGGTGAAGGCAAAATGAAGCGGCCTGTCGCGGACAACGGCCGCATAGGTCGGCGCCATCGCCAATGTGGCTGCGATGAATCCCTTCATGTCACAAGTGCCGCGCCCGTACAGCCGGCCATCGCGCTCGACCATCTTGAATGGATCGCTCGACCAGCTCTGGTCCGTGACCGGAACAACATCGCTATGCCCCGACAAGACAATGCCCCCGTCACCAAGCGGCCCCAAAGTGGCAAAAAGGTTCGCCTTCTGGCCACTTTCGTCAAGCATTACATCGACCTGCGCGCCGCAGTCTTCCAGCCTGTTGGCAAGATAGGCAATCATCGCGAGGTTGCTGTCAGCAGATACCGTTGGAAAGGCGATGAGGTCTGACAGGATACGTTTGGTCTGATCGATCATGACACTAGTTCTTCACAAAAAGCTTACGCGGAATATCGCAAAGAGTTTCGGCGGGGCCATTGTCTTGGATGAGGATCGTTTCAGTTGTCTCCAAGCCCCAGTCGTCCATCCAAAGCGCAGGCATGAAGTGAAAGGTCATTCCCGGCACAAGGACTGTTTCGTCTTCACTGCGGATCGAGGCCGTCCTCTCGCCCCAGTCGGGTGGATAACTCAGGCCGATGGGATAGCCCATGCGGCCAGACCGTGCGATCCCGTGCTTGGCCATGACCTGCATGAAAGCGTTGGCAATATCGCAGGTCCGGTTGCCTGCTCGCGCGGCCTCGAGGCCCATCGCGATCCCTTCGATTTGTGCTGCCTCGACCCGCAGCATGTCATCCGACGGTGTACCAAGGAAAACCGACCGGCAAAGCGGCGCGTGATAGCGACGGTAGCAGCCCGAGAGTTCAAAGAACGTGGCCTCGCCTGCGCGCATTGGTGCGCCGTCCCAAGTAAGATGTGCCGCAGTTGCGTCCAGCCCAGAAGGCGTCAGCGGTACAATCGCGGGATAGTCCCCCCAATCGTCGCCTACCCCTGTGATGCCTGCATGCATGATGTCGGCGACAAGATCGTTCTTTCGCACACCAACGTCCGCACGGTCGATTGCCGTTTGCATCACGCGTTCGGAAATACGCGCTGCTTTTCGAATAAAGCCAATCTCGGCGGGTGATTTGATGAGCCGTTGCCAATTCGCCAAGGCGGTCGCATCAATCAGTGTCGCATGAGGAAGTTCTTGCGTCAGGACAGCATGGGCTTTGGCCGAATAATAGTAATTCTCCATTTCGACACCAATGCGCGCACGCTCAAGCCCGCGTGCCTTGAGCTGAACGGCCAAGTCCTGCATCGGGTGGAACTGCGTCGACTGCACATAGTGATCGCCATAACCAACGATGTTGTCATGGCTCATCCAGCATGTACGCCGACCACCCATCATATCCATATGTCGGCCCCACCAGATCGGCGCGCCTTCCATCGTGAGGATGACGCCCTGATGCACGTAAAACGACCAACCATCATACCCCGTCAACCAAGCCTGATTGGAAGGATCAGTCACAAACATCGCGTCCAAACCGGCCGCAGACATAGCGGCGCGGGTTTTGGCGATGCGCCGATCATATTCCGAAGTCTCGAACGCCGCGTTGTGCGTGACCATCACATTTCCCTTTCGAAGTGTTAGCCCAAAATAGAACTGACCGCTTGTGTCGTTGCCGCGACGATTTGATCTGCCTCGTCATGGGTCAGACAGAATGGCGGCGCAAACCCCAGGATGTCTCCTTGGGGCATGGCGCGCGCGATAACGCCGCTTTGCTGCAAAAGACTTGCCGCAATCTGTGGCCCGATCTTGTCGGCGGGATCATAAAATGTGCGGTTTTGCTTATCTGCCACAAACTCGACCGCGCATGTCATGCCTTCGCCGCGAATGTCCCCGACATGCGGGTGATCGCCGAGGGCGGCTTTCATTTCGGCCTGCAAATAGGTACCAACTGTGCTTGCGTTTTCGATTAGTCCCAGCTTGTCGATCAACTCCAGGTTTGCAACACCGGCAGCCGCCCCGATCGGATGCGCCGAATATGTCCAGCCATGACCAATGGGACCGTTTTCATCGGTTCCCTGCTCAAGCACCGCCCACATCTTTTCGGACACGATAGATCCGGACAACGGCGCGTAGGCCGAGGTCAGGCCCTTAGCGATTGTGATCAGATCAGGCCGCATGCCGTAGTGATCAGACCCGAACATTGTACCTAGGCGGCCAAATCCCGTCACAACCTCGTCTGCAATCAGCAGAATGTCGTGCTGGTCCAAAACCGCTTGGATCGCCGGCCAGTACCCTTTGGGAGGCGGCACAAGGCCCCCCGTGCCCAACATCGGTTCCCCTATGAAGGCGGCAATCGTGTCCGCCCCTTCCCTTTGGATCATCGCCTCGAGCTTTGACACGCAATGTTCAACGAATTCAGCTTCGCTTTGTGCCAAATCGGCACGGCGGAAATAATCCGGTGTTTCGGTATGCATCACCTGCTCCAGCGGCAGATCAAATTTCTTGTGAAACAACGCGAGCCCTGTCAGCGAACCCGTCATCAGACCAGAGCCATGATAGCCACGCCACCGCGAGATGATCTTCTTTTTGCGCGGGTACCCCAGAATATTTTGATAGTACCAGACAAGTTTGATGTTCGTCTCGTTTGCATCCGAACCGGTTAGGCCAAAATACACCTTCGACATATGATCCGGCGCACGGTCGAGAACCATTTTGGCAAGGGTGATCGACGCTTCGGTACCGTGACCCACATAGGAATGGTAATAAGCCAACTGTTTGGCCTGATCGGCGATCGCTTCTACGATCTCTGGCCGCCCGTAGCCTGCGTTGACGCAATAAAGACCCGCAAATGCATCAAGCATCCGGTTGCCATCCCGATCCTCTATGTGACACCCCGACCCGCCGGTAATGACCCGCTGCGGCACATTGCCCCGCGCAAATTCGGCAAGATGGGTTGAAGGATGGAAGAAGTTTTCCCGATCCCATTGTTCAAGTTTATCGTTGTGTCGCATAGCTTACCCTTCGGCTTTGGCGGCGCGCCGCCTGATGACAAATGAATGAAGCCAGTCGCACGCGTCGGGTCTATGCAACCCAGACTGTGAGCAGATAGGCTCCGCTCACCCAAGCAGCAGCGCGCAATGCCTTTATTGCCAAGGTAATGATGAACTGAACCACGCCTGATCATTCGAAATCAATAGAAAGTTTTCGGGCTGCGTTTTTTGCCTTCACACAGAACATGCACATCGCATAATCCACGGCGGCATCGGTCGGGCATGCGCCCTGCGCGTCACCCTTTCTTGTCGCTGACACGCTGCAGTTTCCGAATGCCAATAATGGCCTTGCAGTGCGACGCCCTCCCGCTACGTCTGAGGGCATGGAGAAAAAACAGACCCATTCGCGCGCTGTACCCGTGCCATCCAGACGCCTCACTCGGTTGGGGCAACTGGGGACTATGACGGCGGGAGTTGCTGGCAACATGGCCTTGAACGGGCTCGCGCAGTGGGGAAAAGGGCAGCGGCCCGTCATGTTAGACTTGCGGCTGACGCCCGGCAACATTGGCCGCGTGGCAGATCAACTTGCAAAGATGCGCGGCGCGGCGATGAAAGTTGGCCAACTGGTCTCGATGGACACGGGCGACATGCTGCCACCGGAATTGGCACAGATCATGGCGCGCTTGCGTGATGACGCACATTTCATGCCTCCTGCACAACTCAAGCAGGTGTTGAATACACAATGGCCCGCAAACTGGATCAATCAATTCAAGACATTCGACGTCCGGCCCATTGCCGCCGCTTCGATCGGACAGGTGCATAAGGTCACGCTTAAAGACGGGCGCGATCTGGCGATCAAGGTCCAGTATCCCGGTGTTGCCGAAAGCATCGACAGCGATGTCGCCAATGTCGGTGCGTTGATCCGCATGTCGGGCCTGCTTCCAAAGGGTTTGGATCTTGCGCCCTATCTGGCAGAAGCGCGTGCGCAACTGCATGAAGAAACCGACTACGTCAGAGAGGCCGCACAAATGATGCGCTTTGCAGAACTGCTGGCGGATCAGCCGCAGTTTGTAGTGCCTGCTTTTGAGGAAAACCTGAGCACGCCGCAGATTCTGGCAATGTCCTATGTGTCCGGCATCCCTGTCGAAGAAACCATGCAAGAACCCCAAATCGTGAGGGACCGGATCGCGACCCAAATGATCACTCTGACGCTGCGCGAATTGTTCGCATTCGGTTTCATGCAGACAGACCCGAACTTTGCGAACTACCGGTATCAGCCCGACACCGGAAAGATCGCACTTTTCGATTTCGGGGCTGCCCGCAGGATCAGCCCGTCAATCGCCCGCCAATATCGCGACCTGCTGCAGGCAGGTTTGCAGGACGATGCAACTGGACTTGAGAAAATCGCTGCCGACATCGGCTTCATCGACGACACAACTGCCCACCCCCACCGCATCCAAGTGGTCACGATGATCCGGTTGGTGATAGCTGCGCTGAAACAAGCGCCACTTTTCGACTTTGGCAACAGGGAACTGTCGCAGCGGCTTCAGGCTGAAGGGATTGCGTTGGCCGAAGATGGTTTTGTGCCACCGCCATTACCGATCGAGGTACTTTTGCTCCAGCGCAAGCTTGGCGGTATGTTCTTGCTTGCCGCACGCTTGGGCGCGCGCGTCGACGTATTGGACATACTCCGGCCATACCTCAAGAAAACGTGAAAGTGTCCTAATTTGGTCAGGCAGCATTTGTGCTTCCCTCACCCATATTTCCAAGGCTTCGCAACGTTACCAAGTGCAGCGGATAGCGCTGCTATTGAATAGCAACCGATTGAGTGTCATCGAAACGCATCGGGCAAAGCGTTTGCAGTACCCAGCCCTTCCCCCCTTATAGGAATTTCCGATGTCGCACCCTCGTTTCCGCAAAACAACCGCACTGGTTGCCTCACTTTCGCTGGTGGTCCCGCAGGGGGCCTTTGTCTTGCCAGCAATCGCACAGGAAGCCGCAGTTTTCTGCCTGGATGGCAGCGTCCCGCCTTGCCCCGAAGGCGAACCTGTCGATGGTTCAATTGATGCGGCTGCCGCAGAAGCAGCGATTGCTGCCAGCAATCTAGAAAGCACAGCAGCGGCCGAAGCACAGGCCGCAGCCGAAGCGGCAGCACTTGCAGAAGCGGAAGCTGAATCAGCACGCCTCGCCGCCGAAGCCGAGGCCCAAGCTGCTCAGGCCGCTGCCGATGCAGAAGCGAATGCCGCAGCAGAAGCCGCCGCACTTGCAGAAGCCGAAGCGGAGGCCGCGCGCCTTGCCGCCGAAACCGAGGCGCAAGCAGCTGCCGAGGCGCAAGCAGCTGAGGAACAGGCACAAGCAGAAGCACAAGTCGCTGCCGAAGCACTCGCCGCCGAGCAGGAACAAGTAGCGGCTCAGGCGCAAGCAGAAGCAGAAGCAGAAGCAGAAGCAGAAGCAGAAGCAGAAGCCGCCCGGGTAGAGCAAGAGACGCAAGCCGAAGCAGAAACCACAGAACCAGCGGCGCAAGAAACGACAGCTGAGCAGGAAACTGCCCCTTCAGAATCGCTTGCCGCAGAAGAAGCCGAAACACAGGCGCAAGCCGATCTGGCTGCGGCCATTGCAGCGGAACGTGCGGCGGAACCAACCGTGCCTGTGGAAACTCCTGAAGTAGCAGAGCAAAGCACGACCGACGAAGCAACCGCAGAAAGTTCTGTTTCGAGTGAAGGCACGGCTGGGGCGGCGGAAGGGGACGGCCCGCAACGTGATCCTGCGCTCGCCTTCATTGACCCCACAGGTTCGGCCGAGGAAGAAGAAGCGCCAGC
>CBDTYC010000088.1:0-9331 GCA_965364495.1 uncultured Yoonia sp.
AGCTCTATTTCACCGGTGTCCGGATCTGGCTGTCATTCCGGTGCGTCGGGCGTGCGACGGATGATTATGTCGCCGTTGGGCAGGAACTCTGGCGCGCTGTAGTTGCGGAAATCATCGACCTCGTTCAGGAACGCTGCAAATGCCGGTCCGAACGTTTGGGCAAGCTCTGCGAGTGCGGGGCCCATATCTTCCAAGCCTTCACGCAAATCTGTGATCGCCGGCTCCATCTCGGACATCAGCCCGCGCAATAGCATCCGCGCGCCCTCTTCCATCAAGCTGAACCCGTCCTCTGTCTCAGCGTCGGGTTGTTCCTGCGCCGACACCGGCGCAACGGCCAAGCAGAATGCGATAATGACTGGAGCGATATGTCTCATTCATAACAAGTAGGCCGACCGCGCCCAGATTTCAAATCACAAGTCGATGTCCAATACGACGGGAAAGTGATCTGACGCCATCAACAACGCCTCTCGCAGAGTGACATTCTCATAGCAGGCGGGATGGTCAAAAGGGTGCCAGATTTGCCAATGAGGTTGCTTGGCGGCCAATCCCGGCGACACCATCACATAGTCCAGAAGTGCCTGCAGATAGGGTTCGCCCTTGCGCTTGAAACGCGCGGTCGCAGGCATCGCGCCTATTCTGCGCCCCAATACCATTCGTGCGTGCGGGTCAAACATCCGCGCGGCACCATCTTCGCCCAGAACAATTTCTATCCCCGAACGACCGAACAGTTTTTCGTATTCATCAAGTCCTGGACCATCATTGAAGTCACCCAAGACAATCAAGTCTTCGCCTGCTTCCAGATGATGGCTGACGCGCCGCCGCAGCCAGATACACTGCGCCAGCTGCTTACGGCGGTTCTGGATCGAAATGCGGGTGGCTTCGGCACTATCACGCGCACCATGCGGCGCCTTGGATTTTGCATGCACGCCAATCAATCGCAACGGTCCGGATGCCGTCGTCACCGCAACTTCGAGCGGTGGTTTGGACCAGCGGATCGGATCGGGATGCGCATCAATATCAACATCCATCCGGAGTTCGGTTTCAAAGGATGGGGCATCGTCGTCGCTACGCGGATCGTGGACTGCCGACATGACATCAGGATCGAATAGCAAAGCGATTTCTTGTTGGGTGTCATTGGTGAAACCCGTAATCGCCTCTCGGGCGCGCAATCCAAAATGCGCCGCAAACCCGTCAAGTGCCGTCATCGAATTGCGATGCGGGCTGCTGTCGGGGGCCTCGATGACCATAATCGCGTCGGCATCCATTGCCGCAAAGACCGCACCCAAACCCGCAGTCTGTTGGGCTTTGGTCACATTCCAGCGGGACGACCAACTGTCATCATTGATCAGCAGGCCATCGTCGTCGAAAAGACTGTTGAACCATTCCACATTGTAAGTGGCGATCCTCATGCGCGTTTGCTCTGGATTTCTTCCCATGCGCGATTGATCGCAACCATGCGGCGTTCTGCCAGCTTCACCGCCTCTACAGGGACACCACGAGCGATCATCTGGTCAGGATGGGTTTCACGCACGAGTTGCCGCCAGGCAGCGCGCACTTCGTCCAGTGGCGCATCCGGGTCAACGCCCAACACATCATGCGGGTCGCGGTCGGCTTCTGCTACGAACTGGGAACGGACCCCTTTGAAACGGCGTTCGTCAAAGCCGAAAATCCGTGCGACGGAATGCAGAAAATCATCTTCTTTGGGGTGATAAACGCCATCCGCAACAGCGATGTGGAACAGCCCTTCCAGCAAATCGCACAACGGGCGATCGTCTTTGCCATACATTGCCTTGATGCGGCGGGCATAGATATCAAAACCCGCAACGTCCTGACGGGCAAGGTTAAAGACACGCGCGGCATTGGCCTCTTCTTCGCGGGGGATCTGGAATACTTCGCGGAAGGCTACGACTTCGTCCTTGGTCACCTTGCCGTCGGCCTTGGCCATTTTTGCGCCAAGCGCGATGACAGCAATCGTAAATGCAACCGACCGGTCAGGCGACGCGCGAAGTTTCTCAAAAACCTCCGAAAGCCCCTCGCCTTTGGCGAGTGCTGCAATCGCTTCGCCGATGCGCGTCCAAATCGACATCAATATGGGCCTTTCAAAGGGTTTTTTGCATCAACACCAGATCAATCCAACGCCCGAACTTGAACCCCACTTCGGGCAGTGTTGCAACCTCTTGAAACCCCAGCTTGGCATGAAAACGCAAAGCGCCTTCATTTTCTGCACTGCATCCTGCGAACATCGTGTGCTTTCCAGCCGCTCTTGCGTGGGCAAACAGCGCATCCATCAAGGCGCGCCCTCCGCCCCTGCCATGGCTTTTGCCTTCTAGCATGATCGTATGTTCGACGGTGAACCGGTAGCCTTCGCCGCCGCGAAACGCAAAATAACGTGCAAAACCAAGGACTGCGCCCTGATCTTCCCAGACAAGACAATCCTGGTCGATCAGTGCCGCTACTTCGGTCTCAGTTTTTTCCACCGGATTAAAGGTGATCGTCGTTTCACGGATCGCATGGTTCCAGATCGCCGCAATTTGCGGAGCATCGAAAGGCGCGGCCGCGCGGATAATCATAGGGTTCTGACGCCATGGGGGGTTTCAAAGATTGCCCGCATCCCGAAGTGGCCTGTCGTCATATGCACGCGCGGATCGTTGATCTCGACCAGTTCTGCAATCTCGCTTGCATGGGGATGCGTGACCTCGAACCGGACAAGGCTGCAGCCACTTTCGACAAGTTTTGTCGACGGATGTTGGGTGCCTTTGCCCCATGCGATCAAAGTTGGAAAAGCACCGGAGAACGGCAGGCTGCCATCATCGGGAACGGTGATTTGCCATGCAAGCTCACCGCGCGTGAGCGCGCGCGGCGCACCTGCAAGTTTAGGCGCGTGGGCGATATCATCGGTTTGGCATATCCAGTTGGCCAAGCGCGGCGGTCCGCTAAAATGGTCAAGGTCAAACCAGCTGTGACCAGCTTCGGGGATCGCTGCAGGATCTTTGGCGATAACCTCAAGATAGATCCCGTCTGCCAGACCCAAAAGCACGTTGTGGGTGCCATAGCGTGGATGTTGCCCGCCAGGCAGGAGAGGGACACCAAGGCGGTCTTGAACCCACTTAGTCCCCTCCTCCAATGTTGTGCAGGCGACAGCAAGATGGTCGAGGATCAGCATAGTTTAACCTGAATTTGTCTTCAAAAGGGCTGCGCTGCCCCACCTTTCGGTCGGGCTGTTTTCTTTAGCCGCGCGCCTCGCGAATAATCGCCAAGATATCTTGCGCCGCTTTGGGAATATTAGTTCCAGGTCCAAAGATCGCTTTCACGCCGCTATCATATAGGAACTGGTAATCCTGCTGTGGAATAACACCGCCGCAAATCACAATGATATCGTCGGCGCCAGCATCTTTCAGTGCCTGCACCAGCTTGGGCGCCAAGGTCTTGTGCCCCGCTGCCTGGCTACTGATGCCGATTACATGCACGTCATTATCGATTGCGTCCTGTGCCGCCTCTGCGGGGGTTTGGAACAATGGACCGACATCCACATCAAAGCCGATATCTGCAAATGCCGTAGCGATGACCTTGGCACCGCGATCATGCCCGTCCTGGCCCATCTTGACGACCAGCATTCGCGGGCGACGGCCTTCTTCTTTGGCGAATTCCTCTACGCTTGCCTGAATCGCGGCAAAGCCTGCGTCGCCTTCGTAGGCGGCGCCGTAAACACCAGCGAGTGTCTTTACTTCGGCGCGGTGACGCCCGAATGCTTTTTCCATTGCCATGCTGATTTCTCCTACGGTGGCACGCGCACGCGACGCTTCGACGGCTGCTTCCAGCAGGTTGCCTCCTTCTTGCGCACGGCGGGTCAGTTCGTTGAGAGCGGCCTCACAGGAGGCCGCATCGCGTGCGGCTTTCGTCGCCTCAAGCCGCGCAATCTGTGAAAGGCGAACCGCTTCGTTGTCGATATCAAGGATATCAATCGGGTCTTCGTTGTCTTTGCGGTACTTGTTGACGCCCACGACAACTTCGGTGCCGCGGTCGATGCCTGCCTGACGCTTTGCAGCTGTTTCCTCGATCCGCAACTTGGGCATACCAGAGGCTACGGCCTTGGTCATGCCACCCAATTCTTCGACCTCTTCGATCAAGGCCCATGCGGCTTCGGCCAGCTCGTGGGTCATGTTCTCGACATAGTAAGACCCTGCCAATGGATCAACAACATTGGTCACGCCAGTTTCCTCTTGCAGGATCAGCTGGGTGTTGCGGGCAATGCGGGCACTGAATTCGGTGGGCAGCGCGATCGCTTCGTCCAGCGCATTGGTGTGCAGCGACTGCGTGCCACCTAGAACCGCGCTCATTGCTTCGTAGGCGGTACGGATGACGTTGTTGTAGGGGTCCTGCTCTTGCAATGACACACCGGACGTCTGGCAGTGTGTGCGCAACATCGAAGACTTCGGGTCTTTGGGTTCAAATTCTGCCATGATCCGCGACCACAAAAGACGGGCAGCGCGCAGTTTCGCGGCTTCCATGAAGAAATTCATGCCAATCGCAAAGAAAAACGACAAACGACCCGCGAATTTGTCCACGTCCATGCCACGTGCAATGGCTGTGCGCACATACTCGCGGCCATCGGCCAGCGTATAGGCCAGCTCTTGCACCAAGTTCGCACCAGCCTCTTGCATATGGTAGCCGCTGATCGAGATGGAATTGAATTTCGGCATCTCATCGGTGGTATACTCTATGATATCGGCGATGATCCGCATGGATGGTTCGGGCGGATAGACATAGGTATTGCGGACCATGAATTCCTTGAGAATATCGTTCTGGATAGTCCCGGACAGGACATTGCGGGGATGGCCCTGCTCTTCGCCTGCAACAATGAAATTCGCCAAAATCGGGATCACGGCGCCGTTCATCGTCATCGAGACCGAAACCTTGTCCAACGGGATGCCGTCAAACAGGATTTTCATATCCTCGACGCTATCAATAGCAACACCGGCCTTGCCGACATCGCCCTCGACACGCGGGTGGTCGCTGTCGTAGCCACGATGGGTTGCCAGATCGAACGCGACCGACACGCCCTGCTGACCGGCAGCAAGGGCCTTGCGGTAGAAGGCATTGGATTCCTCTGCCGTCGAAAAACCTGCGTATTGACGGATGGTCCAAGGCCGACCTGCGTACATCGTAGCTTTGACGCCGCGCGTGAACGGGGCTTGGCCCGGAATACCGCCCATATGCGGCAATCCGTCCGTATCTGCCGCAGTGTAAAGCGGCTGTACGGGAATACCCTCAAGGGTATCCCACGTCAGGGCCTCTAAGGGCTTGCCACGCAGTTCTTTTTTGGCAATCTCTTCCCAGGTTTTCTTATCAGACATGGGGTCCTCCGACAGGTAAAGGATACGGGGTCACGAATTTGTTGAAACTCATTTCGACTTGCCCCTTAGCTTTTGACGCAAGCGCCGCTATATCCAGAGTTATGAAGTTATTGATGAACATCGCGCTAGCCGCATTGATTGCTCTGCCCGCAGCAGCACAAGAGCCGACAGTCCTTGAACGCTGGGAAGAGGACCATACGCAAGTCTTTGACGGCGCCGAAATTGTATTGTCCGACCTGAACTGGATCGCGCGTCCTTTGGTCGTATTTGCCGACACACCCAATGACCCGCGTTTCAAGCAGCAAATGGATTTGCTCTTGGCAGAGGTCGACCGTTTGGCGGAACGCGATGTGATCATCATCGTCGACACCGATCCAAGCGCAATGTCTGACGTGCGCACAGCATTGCGCCCGCGCGGGTATATGCTGGCCCTGGTTAGCAAGGACGGCCAGGTAGCATTGCGCAAACCAGAGCCGTGGAGCGTGCGCGAGCTGTCCAGATCAATCGACAAGATGCCCCTGCGCCAGCAAGAGATTTTTGACAGACGGTTGGCTGGGCAATAGGCGCTAGGCATATGCACCTCGCTGGGTCATGACACGGCCACCAACAAGAAGCACTGCCAACAAAAGTAGGGCTACTGACGGCGCTTCAAGGACTTCGGCGACGATCAGGGCAAAGCAACCCGCAGTTGCTGTTGCGACAGCCGCTGCACAGGCGAAAGCCACGCTATATGCCCGCCAGTTTTTCATGCCAGCCGACCGGTTGCGCCAACGTTTCGGCAATTTGGTTGCGCGTGAGAGGACATTACCAGATTTTCCACCAAGGTTTTGGAAACGGCATTTCGCCGGCAAGCTCCATAAACACATCAACGTCATGGCTGTCATAACGAAAGCCCGTCTGCGCGACAAAAAGCTCTACGGCCATTGCGAAAGGGTCGGTGAAATCGCCGTCTGCTTGCGCATATTCCTTTGCTTTCTCTTCGCCAAAGACAACGACACTCTGCGCGTAACAAAGCCCTTTGAGTGCGTCCTCGTCCAGCGGAACCGGGCCTTCGGTCACATAGCCGTTGTCGTCACCGCTTGCAGACCAAAGCTCGACCCCGTTTTCATACTGGATAACGACGGCGCCCATGGCGGTTTCGTTCACTTCCAGCGTCAACATCCGTATTCCCGCAGCGACCAGATCATAGCGTGGTGATGCCAGGCGTTTCGTCATGCGGGAATTGCGCCACGTGATGTATTGGCCCTGCCACAACCCGCCGCTAAGCCGCGTTTCATTCGCCACATCGTCGATCCCTGTCTCGGACAGGCCCGCATTGGCTAGAAATGAAGGCCGGTCAGCTTCGGAAACGCTGGTCAGGGCAATGGCAAAACCCACCTATTCGAACTCCATAATGACGTCGTCAACAGCGAGGCTCGCACCCGCATCCGCGTTGATCTTTTTGACTACACCCTTCTTTTCGGCGCGCAGGATGTTTTCCATTTTCATGGCCTCTACGGTGCAAAGCGCCTGACCTTCCTGCACTTCATCGCCTTCTGCCACATCGACCTTCACGATCAATCCGGGCATCGGACAAAGCAGGTATTTCGACGTATCCGGCGCAATTTTTTCAGGCATCAATGCCGCAAGTTCCGCCTGGCGATGCGTGCGGACGCGTACCTTCACGTCTGCACCGCGATAGCGCACACGGAAGCCGCCTGAAATCTTGCCGATCTTCAGAACCAAGGGTGTGCCATCGACCATCAGGCGCGCCAGCGGATCGCCCGGTGTCCAATCGCTTTCGACACGCAAAACCTGCTTGCCAATAGTGACATCAGCGCCTGTCTTGTCAGCCTTGATAACCACGTCCAAGGCTTCACCCTGGATGCTGACAGCCCAGTCATCGCCGACATGCCGTTCGTGGTTGTCCATACGCCCCGAAATGCGCGTACGGCGGATTTCAGCGACGCGGTGCATCGCAGCGGCCGCCGCAGCGATCCGAATACAAGCCTCTGACTTGAGGGCGACACCGTCGAAACCTTCCGGGTATTCTTCTTCGATAAAGGCCGTCGTCATTTTCCCGCTAATGAACTTCGGGTGATCATAGACTGCCGCAAGGAACGGCAGGTTGTGACCGATCCCGTCAAGTTCGAACCCGTCGAGTGCAAGGCGCATTTCTTCGATCGCGCTAGCGCGATCAGGCGCCCAGGTGCATAGCTTGGCGATCATAGGATCATAGAACATGCTGATCTCGCCGCCCTCGAAGACGCCGGTGTCATTGCGCACAGCGCGCGTCGGTGTCGCCTCTTCGACGGGGGGGCGATAACGGGTCAGACGTCCAATGGATGGCAAGAACCCGCGGTATGGGTCCTCGGCATAAAGGCGGCTTTCCATCGCCCAGCCGTTGATCTTGAGATCATCCTGCTTGAAAGGCAGCTTTTCACCGGCGGCCACGCGGATCATCTGTTCGACCAGATCAATGCCGGTGATCAACTCGGTCACAGGGTGTTCCACCTGCAAACGGGTGTTCATTTCAAGGAAGTAGAAATTGCGGTCCCCATCGACAATGAATTCGACTGTGCCGGCGCTGGTATAGCCCACGGCTTGGGCCAGCGCGACAGACTGTTCGCCCATTGCTTTGCGGGTCTCCGCATCAAGGAAGGGACTTGGAGCCTCTTCGATGACTTTCTGGTTGCGGCGCTGGATCGAACATTCGCGTTCGTGCAGGTAGACGGCATTGCCATGCGCATCTGCCAAGACCTGAATTTCGATGTGGCGCGGTTGGGTCACGAATTTTTCGATGAAAATCCGGTCGTCGCCAAAGCTGTTGGCGGCCTCGTTCTTGGACGACTGGAAACCTTCGCGGGCCTCTGCGTCGTTCCATGCGATACGCATACCTTTGCCACCGCCACCCGCAGATGCCTTGATCATCACCGGATAACCGACCTGGTTCGAGATTTTCACCGCATCTTCGGCGTCCTCGATCAAACCCATGTAGCCGGGTACGGTAGAAACATCTGCATCCTGGGCGATTTTCTTTGAGGTGATCTTGTCACCCATCGCTTCGATCGCGCCCTTTGGTGGCCCGATAAAGGCAACGCCTGCGGCCTCTAGGGCATCGGCAAACTTGGGGTTCTCGGACAGAAAACCATAGCCGGGGTGGACGGCTTCGGCCCCCGTCTGCTTGATCGCGGCCATGACCTTGTCAATGACAATATAGGACTGGTTTGCGGGGGACGGGCCAATATGAACGGCTTCATCGGCCATTTTCACATGCAGCGCATTACGGTCGGCGTCCGAGTAGATCGCAACAGTCTTAATGCCCATCTTGCGGGCGGTCTTGATCACACGGCATGCGATTTCGCCACGGTTGGCAATGAGAATTTTCTTGAACATGTGTTTAGTCCCCAAAACGCAAAACCGCCGCCAAGGCAAAGCCCTGACGACGGTTTGTAGTCAATAAACGCCCGTTATGGGCGCGTGTATTTAATCTGTCAGCTCTAGCGGCAGGCTTGGACACCTGCGTCGTCGCAGAACACACCCGCGGCGGCACCGACGACCATTGAACCGGTACGATCTGTTCCAAGCAATTCTGCAGCCACAAGGCCAGCGCCTGCGCCTGCAACGGCACGTTCCGCATCATTTTCAAGGCAACCTGCCAAACTGAATACTGCCACTGTCGCAAGGATGATTGATGTCTTTTGCATAATCTTAAGCCTATCGTTGTTTCATGGGTCGCCCCTGAATGAGTGCAACCTGCCTGTCGATGAATAACAATTTCATCGTGATATCCAATATCACACGCCGATTCCGCGCTACACAGGCGGAAAACCGTTATCGGCCTGCTTGGTGAGTAAGCAGGCCGATCAGGGGAAGGGTAACGGTATAGAGAATATGGAACAGAACCAGTGCTGGAGTGTCCTAGTGCATGTTCAATTCTGTCGAAAGAATGCGCTCCTTGAAAGTATTGTTGCGCAACCCGATCAGAATAAGCGACT
>CBDTYC010000089.1:0-9320 GCA_965364495.1 uncultured Yoonia sp.
GCCTTCCTCAAGCGTCTGCGTGATGCCAAGGACAAGGCCGAGTTCGACCAGTTCATGAACGACCGCGCATCTGCAAATGACGCGGCGCCAGAACCCACACAGACCGGCCCCGCAACCGCGTAAACCGGTATGTCCCCAAGGTGGCCTGCTTCCCCCCGCAGGTCACCTTCCCTGTTTCAGCAGATAAAGGCACGCATCCAATGTCGATGAACCCCACCCCATATACCAATCGTTTTGCACCACGCCACTTCGCGGGCGTCCCGTTCAAACGGGGCTTGGCTTGGGTCTTTGATGTGGTGCTGATCGCGATCATTTGCACCTTGGTTCTGCCGTTTACGGCCTTTACCGGTATCTTTTTCTTTCCACTCCTGATGCTTGTCGTCGGGTTCATCTACCGCTGGTTCACTATCGCGGGAGAATCCGCCACCTGGGGCATGCGGATAATGGGTATCGCACTTTGCGACGCTGATGGTGCCCCGCTCAACTCCGGGCTCGCGTTGGCGCATACCTTCGGGTATTCGATCAGCGTTGCGGTACCACCGCTGCAGTTGATTTCAATTGTCTTGATGCTGGTAAGCGCACGCGGTCAGGGGCTTACCGATCATGTGCTTGGCACGACGGCTATCAACCTTCGTCCATAGTCGCGCGCGGCCTAACCTCGCGGAATTGCAACTTGCACCTCTTGGCGGATGGTAAATCGATTGTTAAAGTCGGCTTGACCCAATCAGGTACCGTTCATGCGTCATACACTTCCCGTCGCGCCACAGTTCTATGTAACAGCACCCCAGCCCTGCCCGTATCTTGAGGGCAGGATGGAACGAAAGCTGTTCACTGCGTTGCAAGGTGATGCGGCCCCTGATCTGAACAACAAGCTGTCCAAGCAAGGTTTTCGCCGGTCGCAAAACGTCTTGTACCGGCCATCTTGCGCGGAATGCGCGGCCTGTATGTCTGCACGTATCGATGTGTCGAAGTTTGCTCCGACACGCAGCCAACGCCGCGTGGCAAAGCGCGCGGCCCATCTTGAACGACGCGCGACATCGCCATGGGCCACCGAAGAACAATACGACCTGTTCCGCGACTATCTAGACGGGCGGCACGCAACTGGCGGTATGGCGGACATGGATATGTTCGAATTTGCCGCGATGGTAGAAGAAACACCGATCCGGTCGCGTTTGTTCGAATACTCCGACGGCCCCTCTCTGAGTGCGGCTTGTCTGACGGACATCCTCGATGACGGGTTGTCGATGGTCTATTCGTTCTTCGATCCCCAACTCGAAAAACTGTCGCTTGGGACATACTTGATCTTGGACCATATCGCGATCGCGCAAGAACTGAACCTGCCATACATCTATCTGGGCTACTGGGTGCCGGGCAGTCCAAAGATGGGGTACAAGGCAAATTTCAAGGGCTTGGAGATTTTCCGCGCTGGCGTTTGGGAACCGATTGGTGAACCGCAGCAATACGCTGCTGATCTGCATCCGCTATCGACCGATCCCATTGCAGAGCAAGTCGCGCGGATCGATCTGCCACCCGGACGCAGTTAGAACGATTTCACGACGCAGAACGCACAAGGGCGGCACCTTTCGGTACCGCCCCTTTTTTATTGCTTTCTCCGCCGCCTAGTTCAGCAGGTTCGGAATGATTGTGACGACACCCGGGAAGAACGCCAGAAGCAAGAGGCCCGCGACCTGAATACCGATGAACGGGACCACACCGCGATAAATCTGACCTGTCGTGATCGTCTTTGGTGCGACTCCGCGCAGATAGAATAGCGCAAAGCCGAACGGCGGCGTCAGGAATGATGTCTGCAAGTTCACGGCAATCATAATCGTGACCCACTTTGGATCGAAAGTACCGCCATAGATGACAGGGCCAACAATCGGGATAACGATGTAAATGATCTCAAGGAAATCCAGCACAAAGCCCAAGACGAACAGCACAAGCATAACCAGCAGGAACACTGTCCATTCGTTATCAAACGAGCGCAGGAACTGCTGGATGTAATGCTCGCCACCGAACGAGATCAGCACGAGGTTCAACAATTGCGAGCCGATCAGGATCGTGAACACCATCGAAGTGACCTTGGCCGTTTCGCGCACCACTGGTCCCAAGACACCGCCCGCAATCAGAATCCAGCAGGACCAGAGCAGACCAAACATCGAAAACAGGAACGATCCAAAGGCCACAAGGAATGCAATGCGGTTTTCAAACAGCACGACCTCTTGGCCAAGGCGCATATCAAAGTTCGTACCGATGATCAGCATAAGCACGATCGCACCAGCAGTCAGCAAAACGATGCTGCCGGACTTTTCCTGATCCTTACGCTTGCGGTAGGCGGCAAGCAGGATCGCACCACCCGCACCCAAGGCCGCAGCCGGTGTCGGGTTTGTGATACCGCCCAAAATTGAACCCAGAACAGCGATGATCAGAACCAGCGGCGGGAAGACCACGCGCAGGATTTCATTTCCGGCAAGGTAGCGCGTTGCGGTGCGCAACCCGATGAAGGTTATGACCAGCGGGATCGCTATCAGAACGGTCGTAACACCGGGTGATGTCAGCGGCGTAATGAACAAGATATCCACCAAGAGCATCAACAAGACGCCCGCAGTGCCAACCCACAGCATCTTGGGGTCAGAACTTGGCGCCACACCGCGTGCAAATGCCAGCATCAGACCAAACAGGACCGCAGTGATTGCAATGCCTGTTCCGATCGGAGCCGCATTCTCTGCGCGTTCCAGCACAAGTCCGGCCCGCTCTTCCGGGGATAATTCACGTGCTTGCGTTACACCGCCCGCCTCCGCGATTGCGGCTTCTTCGGCCAAGGCGGATTCCCATGCGTCGATGCCATGCAATTCGATCATTGATGCCGCGCAATCGTCGCTGACGCGCGTGCGCAGTGACGCGCTTTCACCTGAATCGGTGAAGCTGTCGACGATGGTTGATTGCGTACCAACAAGGTTCACCTGCCCCATCGCAAACGTCAGGGCAATAATCGCCACAGGGACACCAAGGAACCATGTCAGGCCCTCGTTGCGTGTGATGACTTCTCTTTGGCCGTCAGCTGCAAATTGAACTGGCGGGGCTTTGCTTGGGTTGAGCAGTGCAAAGACAAAAGCATAGCCAGCATAAAGGAAAGCTAGCAAAACGCCCGGCAGCAAAGCGGCCTGAAACAAGGTACCGACCGAAAGAACGGCCGGACTGCCAAGATAGGTCAGCGCATCGGTACACCCTGCAAGCTGCGCACGGTTTTCCTGCGCGGCAGAATAGATGTCGCCAGCCAGCGTGCCCAAAAGCACGATGACAATGGACGGCGGAATAATTTGCCCCAAAGTACCGGAGGCTGCAATAACACCGGTTGAAAGTTCTGCCGAGTAACCGTTCTTGAGCATCGTCGGCAGCGCCAACAGGCCCATGGTCACAACGGTTGCACCAACGATTCCCGTCGAAGCAGCAAGGAATGCACCAACAATAACGATCGATACAGCCAGACCACCGGGCAATGGGCCAAAGACCTTTGCCATCGATGTCAGCAGCTCGTCCGCGATGCGGGACCGCTCGAGCACAATCCCCATCATCACGAACATCAAGACCGCCAGTAGCGTTTCAATGGACTGACCCGCCAGAACGCGTTCGTTCATCCGGTTGACCATGAAGCCGATGTTGCGATCAAGGGCGACTTCCCAGCCTTGCGGGAACAGGACGTCTTCATAGCGGGGCAGTTCAGGGTATCTGAACACCGATATCGCCTCGCGGCGCACACCGTCCGCAAGCAGCGATGCATACTCGGGGGAATTGGTATCAACGGCTGCGTGGATCAGCAGGCCAGAGCTGTCGAGGGCGGCAATGATCGCGAACGAGATCACCGCAGAGCCAGAAATTGCGAATGCAACCGGAAATCCCGAAAGGATCCCTGCAAACAAAGTCAAAAAGACGATAATAATACCGACTTCGATGCCATCTAGTCCGAAAAGCATGTGCCTACCGCCCTACTTTAATGAATGTCTGCGACAAGTTCGGCGGTTGGATCGCCAAGCTGGTCTTTGTCAAGGAATTTGCCTTCGCTTTCAGGGCCTTCTTTGAACTCGAGATATGAGCGGTAAAGGAAGGCCACAGCCTGCAAAAGGACCATCAGGGTGAAGACCACCAGAAGTACCTTGAACAAAAAGTAGGCGTTAAAACCGTTAGGCGAAAAGCCGATCGTTTCGATGTTCCACCGCAACGCGCGGGCTTTGGTCAGCAAACGGTCCAGTGTGTCAGAGGCCGACGGGTTCGGCACAACAAGGTGCCGCCACATAAAGAACCAGCCATAAAGCCAGATGATCAAGGCGCCGGGCACCATAAAGACCAAAGAGCCGACCATATCGATCACACGTTTGGCGCGGTAACTGATTGCGGAATAGACAAGGTCAACGCGGACATGGCCACCTTGCACGAACGTATAGGACGCACAAAGACACACGATCATCGCGTTGTAGAATTTCAGTTCTTCTGACCACCAGCTGACGTCTTTGGTAAACGTCGCCCCGAAACCGATGCTGATTTCGGCGACAGCAAAGACACGCTGCATGAAAATGATGACGATTTGCTGGATGACCATCAACAATCCTGCCCAGGCAGCAATGCGGCCAACACCGTTCGCAAACCCCTCAAGACCGCGCACGCAGCCCCACATAAAGCGGTTATTGATCAGACCGATGATTGTTACGGTCAGGAAAATCACAAGAATGACAAAGAAAAGTTCGACCGATGCACCGTAATAGATGAAACGCATCAGCGCTTCTTTCTGTTCGGTCTCCATCGCGCCGTTGATTGTTGGCAACCAGGACAGCCACATGCCGGGGTTAAAAATCGCGTAAAAGAAGTTGTAGAACGCCTCGATCAAATGGGCAAAAAACCACCCAAATGCGTTTCCGCCCCATGCTTCGACCAGACCCATGGTCTACCCCCCGATTGATTACTTGCGCTTTTGTCACATAGGGCCCTGCCAATGACAGAGCCCTATGTTTCTTATCAATGTTCTCGCCGGCTCTCGGCTAGAACCGACAACTTGGCTTAGCCCGCGTTTACACGCGCGCGCTGACGCGCAAACTCGTTGTCAGAGATGCTTGTCCAGCCGTATGTAGACGCTGCAGAAGCTTCCTGGCTTTCGCGAATACGTGCGAACAGCTCGTCGCCCATGAACTCGTCCAATGCTTCTTTGGACGCCTTGCCAAACGCATCCCAAACGTCGTCCGGGAATTGCATGATCTTGGTGCCTTGCGCGCGCAAACGCTGCAGCGCTGCACCGTTCACTGCGTTGGACTGTGACAGGGACCAGTGGTGTGTCGCCATCGCAGCTGTTTCCATGATCTGCTGCTGCGCAGGTGTCATTTCGTTAAAGACATCGCGGTTGAACGCAGCTGTCAATACGGAGCCTGGCTCGTGGAAGCCGCCTGTGTAGTAGAATTCACAAACTTCCTGGAAGCCAAGACGCTCGTCTGCGAACGGACCGATCCACTCGGCACCGTCGATAGCACCGGAAGACAGCGCCTGATAGATTTCGCCGCCCGGAATGTTCTGCACGGATGCACCTGTGCGACCCAGTGCAAGACCACCAAGGCCCGGCATGCGGAACTTCAGGCCCTGCAGGTCAGCAGCAGAGCTGATTTCCTTGTTGAACCAACCGCCCGGCTGGTGGCCGGTGTTGCCGCACATGAAGGATTTCAGGTTGAAAATCTCGCCCAGCTCGTCGTGCAGTTCCTTACCGCCGCCATGCTGGTTCCAGCTGATCATTTCGCCGCCTGTTGCACCGAATGGTACCGCGGTGAAGAAGTAGTAACCCGGATGCTGGCCACCGAAGTAGTAGTCAGCAGAGTGATAAACGTCAGCCTGACCCGAAGAAACGGCGTCGAAAACTTCAAACGCACCAACCAACTGGCCAGCGGCTTTTTTCTCGATGGTGATAGAGCCATCGGACATTGTGTTAACCATGTCCACGAATTTGACAGCCGCATCATCGAAGATTGCGAAGCCATCAGGGACGGATGTTACCATCGTCAGTGTGCGGTTGCCCTGCGCATAAGCAGGTGCTGCCAGAGCCGCGGTTGCCGCAGCGGTCCCCCCAACGGCAGTGTTCTTCAAAAAAGAGCGGCGATCCATATAGTAGTCCTCCAGTAGTGTACGCGAAAAGGGCGCGTGTCGCCCAGTCGTCGCCGGATACTAAACGGACGCTGTCAGATTGGTCCAGCGGGAAAAGTGGAACGCGAAGCCTTATTGTCGGTTTGCGACCAGCCGCTTTTGCGTCCACTGTGGGCTGAAATTAAGCAACCGGTCAATGTTAGCGCAAAAGCTATCGCTAACATGGTGATTTCAGCCATTCGGGCCAGATTTCAGTCCATTCTATTTTGGTAATTTTTTTTTGCCAATTTGTGCCGTAACCGGGATTATCATCGCCGTTAACGACAATTTATTTCAAATTATGAAGTCAAATCGTACTTTAATTGCTCACTTCCTGATGCGGCTACACGTCAGCAGTGTTGAAACAAAGGCGCCCGCAGCGTCGAAAAGCTGCGGGCGTTTGTCGTTTTTCAGTCGGGTTTCGAACTTAGTTTTCGACTGTTTCCTGGATCGATTCACGGACGATTGTGAACCACTCGCCGGACAGGCGAAGCTCTTCCAGACCAGCGTTGATGATCGGCAACGCGTCGTTCGCAAACTTGTTGTTCTTGGATACGAAGATGTGCGTTGTCACGGTGGACTTGAGTGCCTCAAGTGTCGTGATCTGATCCGTCAATCCGGCTTCGCGTGCATCTTCTTCGGCTGGCAAAGCGTCGTATGTGACGACATCAACTTCACCATCGACCAGCAACTGCCAGCATCCGTTCTGGGCAACCGTGGTTCTGTACTCGACATTTGGCGGCGTCAGGTTCTCAGCCTCAAGATCGAATGTGAACCATGCCTCCGGACGGCAAAGACGTGCGCCTTGCAGGTCGTCATAGCTGTCCGCATTCGCGTAGGCGCTGCCGTTGAGGGTATAGAAGTCAACAAACACTTCGTAGAACGGTTCGGAGTGGTTGAATTCGGTGCAACGGTAGGCGCTACTTGGTGACAGGTTCTCGACGCGGTCGCAATTTGGCTTGAACCAAGGGAACACCATGTCGATAGCGCCAGATGGCAGCAACGTCTCAAGGTGCGAACCCCAGTCGTTGATAAAGATCATGCTGAATTCTTGATCCGGATTTCCCAGAGCCATAGAGCGATCGACCATCCGTGTGATCATACCACCGCCGGGCAGGTCTTCGTCGGTAAATGGCGCATATCCAGATGCCGTGGCAATCCGCAAGGCACGTGTTGGCTCTGCCGTTGTCGGTGCAGGCGCGGTAGACGTTGATACAACGCGGGCCGCACCGCTTGGCAAGGAACCGTCCGCACATGGGATCTTGAGAACCTGACCGACTTCAAGGCGGTTCGGGTTTTCCAGAACATCGGTGTTTGCGTTGAACAGGAACTGAAAACCGCCGGAAACATCAGCAGCGGACGCGATGCCGCTTAGTGTATCACCGCGCGCAACAGTGTAGGACGTGCATTGTTCTTGCGCTTGGGCTTGATCAGCCCCAACCATCATGAAACCACTGGCAGCCGCAACAACTGCAGCCAAACCTGTTGAACTCTTGTACATTTCTTTCCCCTTTATCCGGCATCCGCCGTCTATATTGTCTGTGTTGACTCAAGAGACCCAAACAACACTGAGTTTCTTCATTTCGTACTATCCAGCACAAGAAGGCGAAATGTTGACGAAATAGGGACCAATAAAGAACTTATTAGCGGTCATTGTTGACAATACGTGGACGATCGCCAATCCGGACCGTGATCGATTACACGCTTTTTATTCAATATGAATCAATAAATTAAGCAGGTTGTATTTGGTGCAACCGCGTCTGCCGCGCCAAGCTTTGGTCAAATTTGATATTTCGATTGTTTCGGAAAACGCCTTTTAACATCTGATTACCTACTGCTTTTTTTGCGTCAAGGGCATTCAAACCTTGCTGATCGCCGAATACGGTCCACATTAAGTAGCAATCTGCCAATATTCGGAGCCCTGATGACTAATACTTCTTCCTACACCCCCCCTAAAGTTTGGACTTGGGATGCCGAAAACGGTGGCACATTCGCCAGCATCAACCGTCCCATCGCGGGGCCGACCCACGACAAGGATCTGCCGGTCGGCAAGCATCCGCTGCAATTGCACTCTCTTGCGACACCCAATGGTGTGAAAGTCACCGTCATGCTCGAGGAGCTTCTGGCGGCGGGCTACGGCGCTGAATACGATGCGTGGCTGATCAATATCTATGAAGGCGACCAGTTCAGCAGTGGCTTTGTCGATGTGAACCCCAATTCCAAGATCCCTGCCCTGTTTGACAAGGAAACCGGCGTGCGGGTTTTCGAAAGCGGTGCGATCTTGTTGTATCTGGCCGAAAAATACCGTGCATTCCTGCCGCGTGACTTGGCCGCGCGGACGGAAACGCTGAACTGGCTGTTCTGGCTTCAGGGTTCCGCACCCTATCTCGGCGGTGGCTTTGGCCACTTCTATGCCTATGCACCTGAAAAGTTCGAGTACCCGATCAACCGTTTCGCAATGGAAGTAAAACGCCAGCTTGATGTGCTGGATCAGCGCCTTGAGGATTGCGAGTATCTGGGCGGTGAGGACTATTCGATTGCCGATATGGCCACGGCCCCTTGGTATGGCGCGATGGTCAAAGGCCTGTCCTATAATGCCGGCGAATTTCTGGATGTCACATCTTACGAAAACGTCGTTCGCTGGGCTGACACTGTGATGAACCGCCCAGCCTACGTGCGTGGAAGAATGGTGAACAAAGCACGGGGCGAACCGTCAGAGCAATTGCGCGAGCGCCATGATGCCAGCGATTTCGAGACGCAAACCTGGGACAAGATCAAACCAGCCGACGCCGACTAGGTTAATCGCTGCGGCGCAAAAAATATACTTTTGCGGCCACCTTGTAACGCCACGCATCCGTGCTTCTCTATAGTCGGGAAACGGGGATGTTATGCTGACTTATCTTACGCTTGCGCTTGGGTTTACTGGGCTCTTTCTTGGTGGTGACTGGCTGGTCAAGGGTGCAAGTGGTATTGCGCTCCGCTTTGGTGTGGCGCCAATGATCATTGGCCTGACAATCGTTGGTTTTGGCACCTCGATGCCGGAGCTGTTGGTATCATTGACCGCCGCGTTCGGTGGGCAGCCGGGTATTGCTATCGGCAACGTGGTTGGATCGAACATTGCCAACATCCTGCTTATTCTTGGCATCGCCGCGGTGATCGCCCCA
>CBDTYC010000090.1:0-9314 GCA_965364495.1 uncultured Yoonia sp.
CCCCTGCGTCTTGCCTGTGGTCCCGCCGTATTTGGCGTATATGGGCGGAGTTTCCGTGAGCGAGATGGAAAAAGCCAGCCAAGCCCGCCGCCGCGTTCTGGTCTCTGCTCTATTTTTTGTTTTAGGCCTGTCCACGGTATTCTTGCTGCTTGGCCTCGCGTTTTCAACGATGGGCCGCATGCTGTTGCAGGTGCAGGACTATTTTATCATCGTCGCAGGCGCCTTGGTTATGATCCTTGGCGCGCACTTTGTCGGTGTTTTCCGTATCGGATTTTTGGACCGCGAATTGCGTGTCGATGCGGGTGACAAGGGCGGCTCGGCCTTTGGCGCTTACTTGTTGGGCCTCGCATTCGCGTTTGGATGGACACCCTGCCTCGGGCCGATCCTTGGGGCGATCCTTAGCCTTGCGGCATCCGAGGGCGATGTCGCACGCGGCACTGTCTTGCTGGCATTCTACGCATTGGGCCTTGGCATTCCGTTCTTGCTGGTCGCTGCATTCTTCCCGCGCCTCAAAGGTGTCATGGCTTGGATGAAGCGTCACATGGACCGGATCGAGCGCGCATCTGGTCTGCTGTTATGGACTGTGGGATTGATGATGATGACCGGACAGTTTGCTGCCTTCAGTTACTGGCTGCTCGAGCGTTTTCCGGCACTGGCTTTGGTTGGCTAGGGTCTTATCCTTGCGGCATTGATGCGCTAACGTGATCCTACCCATTACCAAGAGGCATGGATGATCGAACAAATGACGCGGGTCAGAAAACGGAGGGTTTTTCATATCCCCGGCTACGACCCCATTCATCCGCGCCGCTACCGCGAACTTTACCGCAAGGAAGGCGCGGCACAGGCGCAGATCAGCGGCTATGAAATCGCCCTGCAATCAGCACAATCGCTAGATACATTTCGCTGGGATGTCGCTGCGCAGATTGACGGGCAGGATGTGAATGCGCAGGTTGATGTGCTGGTCTGGTCGGACATTGTGCGCGGCAGCATGGCACAAACAATCCCTGCGACATACCTGCAGCTGTTCCAGACGGCATGGATATACATCACAACCGGCACGTTACGCCGCCTTATGTGGATGCGCAAAGGGCCGGTGATAGCGGCACTCTATCCCGTGCTGATGCTATCGGGTCAACTGGCATCTGCGATCGCGGCTGGGGCGTTGATTAGCGGACAATTTGACCGGTTACTGCGCCGCTTCGTGGGTGAAGGCGATGGTGTGCTTTTCGTCATTGCCGATTGGACGATCTGGGGGGCTTCATGGGTGCTTTTTGGTGGTCTCGCTTTGATCGTGCTGCGTTGGTTTAAATCCATCGACAACAAACTGTTCGCCTATTACCTGATGCATGATTATGCGTTCTCGGCACATTTCAAGGGCGCCAATCCACCGGAACTTGAAACACGGATGGCGGCATTCGCTGACCTCATTGCTGCAGCATTGACCGAAAACATCGAAGAGGTTCTGGTCGTTGGCCATTCCTCTGGGGCGCATCTGGCAGTGTCGATTTTGGCCGATCTGATCCGTGACGGGCGCGTGCCACAGGATGGGCCAAAGCTCGCTTTTCTGTCACTCGGGCAAGTTGTGCCGATGGTTTCTTTTTTGCCCAACGCAGACCGGCTAAGGCGCGACCTTGCGTTTCTGTCGGCGCGCAATGACGTGACATGGGTCGATGTGACAGCCCCCGGCGATGGCTGCTGTTTTGCGCTTTGTGATCCGGTCGCGGTTAGCGGGGTTGCACCGGCGGACAAGCAGTGGCCGCTTGTGATCTCTGCCGCGTTCACGCAAAGCCTGTCTGCGGCGCGTTGGAAGTCGCTGCGGTGTCGGTTCTTTCGTCTGCATTTCCAGTATCTTTGCGCCTTTGATCAACCCAAGGACTATGACTATTTCCAGATTACGGCAGGCCCGATCCTGTTGCGTGATAGATACGCTGGCAGAAATCCATCCAAATCGCGGATAGATGTGTCTGTGTCGAAATATACTGCCACGGCGCCATGACCGAAGTGCTGCCGCCCAAGCCCGCGTCGCGGCCTGATAAAGTATCGCTTTGGCGGTACATGCGTTTGTTTCGCAAAGACATTCTGTCTGCCCAGCCCGCAAAGTTGTATCATGCTTGGATGGCTGAGTTTAAGACGCCATTCTTTCGCAGCTACCTGATCAATGACCCTAAACTGGTCAAACAGGTTCTGACCGAAACCCCTGATGCCTTTCCAAAGTCAGATCGCATTGGCGCGGGGTTGCGGCCTTTGCTGGGCAACAGTGTATTTCTTACAAATGGCGCAGTTTGGAAACGCCAGCGGCGCATTATTGATCCGGCGTTCGAAGGGGGGCGGCTGCGCGACACCTTCTCCGGTATCTTGGCTGCCGCCGACGCAGGCGCGGATCGTCTGCAAACACAAGCCGACGGGTCACCCAAGGAAATCGAGGCAATAACAAGCCACATCGCCGCGGATGTGATCTTTCGCACTCTCTTTTCGATCCAGATCGAGGATGAAACCGCGCAAGAGGTGTTCCACGCTTTCCGCGCCTATCAGCGGACACAACCCATCCTTAACTTGGCTGCCTTTGTGCGCGGGCCCAAGTGGATGCCGCGGTTTTTTCGGTCAGAGACGCGGAAAACGGCGGCAACAATCCGGCGATTGATTGTAAAGTTGACCAAGGACCGATTGGATCTGATTGCCAATGGCAAAGCACCCGATGATTTGGCAACGAAAATCCTGACGACGAAAGACCCTGTGACGGGTGATACGCTAAGCCTTGATGAAATGGTCGATCAGGTCGCGATTTTCTTTCTAGCAGGGCACGAGACAAGCGCATCCGCGTTGGCTTGGGCGCTATACTTGTTGGCAGAAAATTCAGGGTGGCAGGACAGACTTGCGGCAGAGGCGCAAGGCTACGACGGGGCGTTTGCAAATCTTTCGGGGCTAAAGGACACGCGCAATGTGTTTCGCGAAACACTGCGGCTGTATCCGCCTGTTCCGATGATGGTCCGCGAAACAACGCAGGCAGAGGTTTTTCGCGGACGAAACATCAAGTCGGGTGCGCAAGTGGTCCTTTCGCCGTGGCATTTGCATCGGCACACGCGGCTTTGGGACGCGCCGGATGCGTTTGATCCCGCGCGTTTTGACACCGATAACGGAAAGGCGTGTTTGCGTGATGCCTATATGCCGTTCTCTGCAGGCCCGCGCTTATGCACCGGGGCAGGCTTCGCCCTGATCGAAGGTGTTGTCTTGCTCGCGCGTTTACTCGCAAGGTACGAATTCGCCGTGGTACCCGACAAGACACCGGTCCCCGTGGCGCATTTGACGGTGCGGGCGCAAGACGGAATCTGGCTGCAGATTTCCAAGCGAGAAAGTGGCTAAGTTCCCGATTTGGCAACAGTCGGAACAAGAAACTCAGAATGTTTGCAGGGGCCACCTAATCGAATTTTCGAGGGTGCGGACGGAGAAAAGAAATTTCCTAATTTTTTCCAATAATTTTCAACAAGTTATCTTAAAAAAGGCAGGAATATGGCGAATTTGTGATTTGCGCGGGGCAGAGTTTGTGGCATGATGATCAAAGGATAGATTAATATTTTTAACGATTTGAGTATGCCATGACCACATCTTTGACTGGAACACCACGCCGCGGCCTTGCGGGTCTTTTTAGCCGAAAAAAAGCACAAGTTGTTGTGCAGCCGACTGCAAGAAACCAATTGAACGGGGCGCAAATTGCCAAATTGTTTGAAAAGGGTGCCGCGCCGAAGGTAGAGCATGACCCGACCAAACTACACTTGAGCGAGATCAAGGACCGCAATGAAATCACAGCGTTGCGCGGTGCGCTTTATTCGCGCAAGTGATCGCTGTTCAAGGCGCGTTCGAACACGTAAATCCGTATCGCTGACGCAAGCCCGATGTCTCCTCGGGCTGCGTCTATCTCTGCAGCAAGACCATTGATCGTGCGGTCGTCCTTTTCTGCATAGCGCCTGAAGGCATCCCAGAAAATATCTTCCAGTGAAACGCTTGTGCGATGTCCGCGCAGCGTGAGAGATCGCTTGATTGGCCGCGTGTGGGCCATCAATCGTCCTCGAATTTCAGCTGCGACAGGCGATCGCTCGCCTGTGCGGCTTGTGTTGCCTCTAGCACTTTCTGCGCCTTGGTGCGGCCAAAGCGGACGGCGTTTTCGTCTGCTTTGGCTTTGATTTCTGCGCGCGATTTGGCTTTGCGCACGTGGTTCAGATTAATAGGCTTCATTTGGGGCCGATCATATCCTCTGGACGCACGACGTCGTCAAAGGTGGCTGCATCGACGAAGCCAAGCCTGATTGCTTCTTCTTTGAGGGTGGTGCCATTCTTGTGCGCCGTCTTCGCAACCGTCGTGGCATTGTCATAGCCGATGGTCGGGGCCAGGGCGGTGACCAACATCAACGATTCCCGCATCAGTTTTTCGATCCGTGTCCGGTCTGCACGAATACCAACGACGCAGTTGTCGGTGAAAGTCACCGACACGTCGCCCAAAAGCTGCATGGATTGCAGGACGTTATAGGCCATCATCGGCTTCATGACGTTCAGTTCGAAGTGACCTTGCGAGCCGGCAAATCCGACGGCTGCATCGTTGCCCATGACATGTGCGCAAACCTGCGTCATGGCTTCGACCTGTGTCGGGTTGACCTTGCCGGGCATGATCGACGAACCGGGTTCGTTTTCCGGCAGCATCAGCTCCCCCAGTCCACACCGTGGGCCAGAGCCAAGCATCCGGATGTCGGCGGCAATCTTGTAAAGGCTGGCCGCGACGGTTTTCAACGCGCCAGACATCTCAACCAGTGCATCATGGGCCGCAAGGGCTTCGAATTTGTTGGGTGCCGTAATGAATGGCAGGCCTGTGATTTCTGCCATGTTGGCGGCGACTGTTTCGCCCCAGCCTTTGGGGGTATTCAGGCCGGTGCCGACGGCCGTACCGCCTTGGGCCAATTCATAGATTGCAGGCAATGCAGCTTTGATGCGGCGGATGCCCATCGCGACCTGGTGGGTGTAGCCAGAGAATTCCTGCCCCAATGTCAGCGGCGTCGCATCCATCGTATGGGTCCGGCCGATCTTGATGATGTCATTGAATTCCTGCTGCTTTTGCTCAAGCGCGGCATGCAATTTCGCAAGGCCGGGCAGCAGTACATCATGCGCCGTCATCGCGACCGCAATATGCATGGCGGTTGGGAAGGTGTCATTTGACGATTGTCCCATGTTGCAGTGATCATTGGGATGTACCGGATCTTTGGAGCCGATCGTACCGCCCAACATTTCAATAGCACGGTTCGAGATCACTTCGTTCGCGTTCATGTTCGATTGGGTGCCGGACCCGGTTTGCCAGACAACAAGCGGAAAGTGGTCATCCAACTTGCCAGTAACCACCTCAGAGGCGGCGGCAATAATCGCATCCGCCAGCTTTGCATCAAGCTTGCCACGCTCTTTGTTGGCCATAGCACAGGCTTGTTTGATGACACCAAGGCCACGCACAATCGCAACAGGCTGCTTTTCCCAGCCAATCGGGAAATTCATAATCGAACGTTGGGTTTGTGCGCCCCAATAACGGTCTGCCTGTACCTCGAGTGGGCCGAAGCTGTCGGTTTCTGTACGTGTCGCGGTCATGGGTTTGCCCTTCGTAAAAATATCAATTGATCTATAGATAGCAGGGGGATGAACCGCAATAACGCATTGATCGACGGCTTTTCAACGGGCCGGTCAGATAGCCAGGCGGTGGCCGGATCTACTTGCGGAACTTGTCCAGACTGACAACTTCGGCCTCGTGTGGCGGGCTATCTTTTTCGTCCGCTGGTTCGACCATTTCGTCCATCGGTGCTTCGGCAACATCGTCTTCCTCGGCGGCTTCGTCCTGACTTTCGAAACGCAGGCCAAATTCGACGGAAGGATCAACAAAGGTCTTGATCGCGTCGTACGGGATATAAAGCGTCTCTGGACTATCACCAAAGTTCAGCGTGATTGTGAAACCTTCGTTGGTGACATCAAGATCGGCAAACCAGTGCTGGATCACGACCGTCATTTCACCGGGATAACGGTCGGACAGCCAATCGGCAATTTCCACATCGGGATGCATTGTATCGAAGGTGATAAAGAAGTGGTGTTTTCCCGGTAGGCCATCTTTCTGCACGGCCTCCAGTACTTCTTGGATCAGGCCGCGCATGGCACGGTGCATCAGGTTGCCATAGTCGATCGTGGTGTTCATGGCTGCAACTCTCCTTGCGGTCTGCGATCAGCATAGGGGATTCGATGGGGGTGAAAAGGGGCGGTTTAGAAGAAGCTGATCAACAGGCCGGAAATCAGGCTGAGTGCGGCGCAAATCAGCAAAACACGCGGCAGTGACCAGTCACGCCCTAGCAGCAATATCGCTGCAATTGCAGCAAGTCCGATCGGCAAGGGTTGCAGCGTTCCGATCTGCGGCCAGATGCTTTGGACCGGACCCCAATGCAATGGTTCGACTGTGCCAAAGAACACATGCAACGCAAACCAGAGTGATATGTTCGCGATGACACCCACGACCGCAGCTGTAATGGCGGCAAGTGATCCTTGCAGGCGCGGACGACCGTCTAGCCAGTCGATCAGAGGCGCACCCGCGAATATCCAAATGAAACATGGCAAAAAAGTTACCCAAAGTGTCAGCATTCCTGCCAACAGCGCCATTGCAGTTCCGCCTTGGGCTAGCCCTGCGATCATGCCGACGAATTGCGTCACAAGGATCAGGGGACCGGGCGTTGTCTCTGCCAATCCCAAGGCATCCATCATCTGCGCGGTGTCGAGCCATCCAAATGTGACAACGACCTCTTGCGTCATGTATGCCAGCACCGCGTAGGCCCCGCCGAATGTGACAACGGCGAGCGTTGAAAAGAAGACCCCGACTTCGGTTAGGAAATGGCTGTCGGATAAGACCACGGCAACAACTGGTGCCGCCCAAAGCAGGCCACCGACGCAAAGGACAGCGGCGCTTTTGCGCAGGCTTCCGGTAGGCAACGGGGTTGTTGCCTCTGTGGCTGGTGTGCCCATCGCACCGAATAAAGCTGCGATCAAGATCACCAGAGGGAAAGGCAAGGCAAAGACAAACAAAGCCGCAAATGCAGCCATAGCCAGCCATTTGTGGCTTGGTTTGATCAGTGCACGCTTCGCGATCTTGATCAATGCTCCGATCACGATGATCACAACGGCGGCCTTCACCCCCAGAAAAAGGGCCTGCACGACGGGTAGATTGCCGAAGGCCCCGTAGGCCAGCGCCAATGCAGCAATGATCAATGCTCCGGGAAGCACGAACAATCCGCCGCCGATCAGCCCCCCGACAATGCCGCCCCGTTTCCAGCCCGCATAGGTCGCCAGTTGCATCGCCTCTGGACCGGGCAGCAGCATGCAGAACGACAAGGCACGCAGGAACTGTGCTTCGGTCATCCAGTTCCGCTTTTCCACCAGTTCTTGATGCATCAAGGCGATTTGCGCGGCGGGGCCGCCAAAGGACAAAAGACCGATGCGGCCAAAGACGCGCAGCATTTCGCGGTTCATGGTGTTGCCGCCTTTGGCCAATCATGTCCTTCATCTTGGCCGTCACGCGCCCACCGATAAAGCGCGTCATAGACCATCATCCCCGCATCAAGCTGTTGGGTGTCATCACGAAACATGCGCGATAACCCGACCGAAATCGCCAACAAGCCTGCGGCTTGCGGTGCGAGGTCATGCCGATCTGTGTCAGCACTCCGCACGATCAAGGCAAGCGCATCCAGTGCCGGATGTGCCAAGCCGAAGGTTTCGACCATCACATCAAAGGTGCACTTATCGCCAACATGGGTCCATGGCGGAATGTCTGTGTCGAATGGCGTGGCTTCAAATCGCTCGGCTACTCCCGCGACATCAGAAGGTGGCACAAACAGGAACTGCGCCTTTGGATCGACAAACCGGCGGATCAACCACGGGCAGGCAATGCGATCAATTTTTGGACGATGACGGGTGACCCAAAGTGGGGATGGAATGCATGCGGCAGGCACGCGCGGCAGGCCAGCATCGCGCCATCCGATATTTCCGCCTGTTACGATCTGGGCATCTATGCCTTTGGCGCGCAGATATGCGGCGACGCCTTGCGACAACTTCAGCCCTTTCTGGCAAACGACCACGACATCGCGGGACAAAACCTTGTCTAGAAGCCCGTCGAGGTCTTTGTGAGAGTGGCGAAACGCGCTTGGGATCAGGTGCGGATCGCAGGCAAAATCCTCGTCAATGCAGACATCGACAATTGCAGGACACTGCGGAGTCCCGATCAGGCGCATCAGGTGGGCAGGTGTGATTTCATTAAGAGCAGCCAAGGTGCATCCTTTCTGAATGTGTCAGTGGATGCGACGCTTTGGCCTAAGCCTCACGGGGCGTTCGCGAACCCCATAGGCCTAACCATGCGAGAACTGCAATGTCAGGTCAAGCCTCGGTTACCCAAAGATGCGACTTATCTCGCGCAGGATCTTGGCACGCAAAGTGGCAGGATATTCGCGGTGCGTCCGTGCGGTCATGACAAAGCCATTGCGGGTGATCACCGCACGGCGAAAAAAGTTTGTGATGGCTAACCCCATCGATTCAATCGCGATTGCGTTAATCGTTACGCCCTGACGCTCTGCCAAGGCCCGCGCGGCCCGCACGTCAGAGCCACTGTTGGGTGTTCCGTCGCCAGATATATCAATGACGCGGCGGGTGCAGTTTGGTACCTCGTCAAACAGCCTTAGCGAAAACAGGATCGCCTCGGCAGGGGCCGTGTCCGACAGCACAAATGCGCGTTCCAGCTGACGGGCCTGACGGGACAGGCTTTGGACATCAAGTGCCGTGCGGATAGGCGTCCATGGAATTGATAGGGCCTGCTTGTCCACGCCGGACCACTGCACGACTGCAACGGTCGTGCCACCTGCAACCATCGTGTCGACAATTTCGGGGTCTTCAAGCGCATCGGCCAATCCGTCGGTCTGGATCCTGAATTCGACGGTATCGACAGAATTCGAGACATCAATCGTCAGGATCAATGCCGTATCACATGCCAGCGCCATGACGGGCGCGACTGATACAAATGCAGCAAAAACAATGCGGTTCAAGGTCATGGCAGTATCGTGCGCACAGCTTTGTGCCATTGCAAGTCATAAGGCCGTGGGCTGCCGCGTATCATTTCATAAAGGGGGAAAGTGCAGGTTTCTGTTGCCAGGTACCTGCGGACCCCGCCTAAGGTCGCAAAACCTTAGGAGTTAGGTTTCGATATTACGCACAGCTTACGCTGCGAGTGCCATCGGTGCTTTGTTGTCATTTGCAACTAGCTTT
>CBDTYC010000091.1:0-9164 GCA_965364495.1 uncultured Yoonia sp.
TGCCGCCCTACGCCAAGACGCAGATCTTGCCTATGATCGCTATTCCTGGCTGGCGGGGCGTGGTGAACGTACAGATGCGGTGGCAATGCTGTTGGACCGCTCGACCAGTGCGGCCGCATTGGGTGAACCTTTTCGCTGGTCGGGTTGGCGCCGCGTGCTTGCGCGGTGGGAAATGCGTGAAGGCCGTGCCGAACAAGCCTATGTCCTCGCGTCGCGCCACTTTTTGACCGAAGGCGAATCATATGCCGATCTGGAATGGTTGTCAGGCTACATCGCGTTGACTTATCTCGGCGATCCCGCGCGGGCATTGGGGCATTTTGAAAACGGGTTGCGGGCGTCGAACGGTCCCATTTCGCTTGGCCGGATGCAGTACTGGATTGGTCGCACCTATGAAGTGAAAGTAGATATCGACAAGGCCGCGACTGCCTATGGTGCTGCGGCTGAACACCAAACCGGGTTCTACGGACTGCTGGCTTCAGAGAAGCTGGGCCGCCCTCTTGATCCAGCTTTGGCGGGAACGGCGACCGCATGGCAGGGTGCGGCGGTCTTTGAGGATACACTGACGCGGGCTGCACTGATGCTGCTTGCCGGTGGAGAGCGGGGTGCGGCAGTGACTTTCTTTGCAGAACGCGGACGAAGCCTTGATGCGGAAAGTATCGCCGCCTTGGGTGAGTACCTGAGCGCGATTGACGAAGAGTATTACACGCTGCTTCTGGCAAAGACGGCAGTCACGCGCGGCATTGTGATCCCTTCGATCTACTTTCCGCTGCATGACCTTTCACAGATGGACTTGCCCGTAAATCGCGCGCTCGCCTTGTCGATTGCGCGCCGCGAAAGTGAATTCAATGTCGGCATCGGCAGCCCTGTTGGCGCGCTTGGCCTGATGCAAGTCATGCCTGCCACTGCCGAAGAGGTCGCGGGCAATCTGGGTCTGCCCTATTCAAAGCCGCGCCTGACCAGTGACTGGGAATATAACGCGACACTTGGCGCAGCCTATCTGGCCTATCTGACCGAGGAATTTGGCCCTACGCCGGTGATGATTGCAGCAGGTTATAACGCTGGCCCCAGCCGCCCAAAACGCTGGATAGATGAATTTGGCGATCCGCGTTTGCGCGAAATGGATATCGTGGACTGGATCGAGCATATTCCGTTTCGCGAAACCCGCGACTATGTCATGCGTGTGACCGAAAGCATCCCGATTTACGAGGCGCGGTTGACTGGAACGACAGGCGCAATCCGGTTTACCGATCTGCTGCTTGGGTCAAAACCGCTTGTGCGGCCGCGGGCACGGCCATCGCAGCAAGTCGCCGCGAAAACCCCTGATGTCCGACCGCTCGCGCGGCCCTAGGCGACCTTTCTTGCCCGCCATAGCGTAAACAGTCCTGCCCCGACGACAATTGCAGCGCCAAGCGCCACATTGGGCCGTAACGTTTCGCCCAGCAAGAAAATACCAATTGCGCTCGCAAAGACCAGTTGCAGGTATGCAAATGGTTGGACAGAACTGGCTTCTGCCACTTCGTAAGTCTTGATCAATAACCAATGCCCGCCCGCGCCTGTGACACAAAGGACCGCCATCCATCGCCAGTCGGCGGCGCTCATGGGTTCCCAATACCAAACCCCTGCGATGGTCATGACGACAGCACCGGACGTGCCGGTCCAGAAGAATGACGTGGCCGTCGTGTCCTTGCGGGCGGCGTATCGTGTCAGCAAACCATAAAGCGCGAACATCAACGCAGAAGCCAGCGGCACAACAGCGACGGGCGCGAAAACAGCATAGCCGGGCTGTAAGATCACCAGCACACCGACAAAACCGATACCGATAGCCGTCCAGCGACGCCAACCGACCTGTTCACCCAGCACCGGACCGGACAAGGCTGCGATCAACAATGGGTAACAGGCAAAAACCGCATGGCTTTCGACAAGTCCCAGCAGGACAAACGCACTGACCATTACGCAAATCTCGAGCGCCAAAAGCGTGCCGCGTGTGATTTGCAGGATCGGTTGCTTGGTTGCCGCTGCCGCGCGGATCGACCCCGACTGGCGGGTCGCGATGGTGATCACAAAGGCGGCAAAAAACCAGTAACGGATCATCACGATCATGATCACGTTGTAGTTTCCGGCCAAGTGCCGCGAAATGCCGTCTTGGACTGCAAAAACAAACGTCGTTGCGATCATCAACATAATGCCGAGGCGTTGATTATTCTGCATGCGGCATCCTTGCGCAGGTCATGTGGCGCTTGCGCCCGTATCCGTCTGTACGTGTGACCGCGAACCCTGCATCCTGCAAGCTTCGTCTGATGTGGCCCGCGGCACTATAGGTGGCCGCAGTGCCACCGGATTTCGTGTGCGCACCTACTGCAGCAAGCAGGGCTGGTTCCCACAGCTGCGGATTTTTTGCTGGTGAAAACCCGTCAAGATACCAGGCGTCCGCTTTGGACTGCCAAGCGGGGACTGTCTGGCGCGCGTCCCCCGTGATGACATGCAGGATCGGGCCATCTTCAAGGGCAGTCGCGCCAAGGTCAGGATGCCATGTGCCAAGCAGCATGTCTGCGTAATGCTGGAGTTGCGGAAAGTGCGTCAGCGCCTGTCTCATATCATCCAGGTTCATCGGGAAGGCCTCGAACGAGGTAAAGTGCAACTGTCCCGGACGCTCCGCGCTATCCCATGCGGCCCATGTGACCAAGAAATTCAGACCGGTTCCAAAGCCCAGTTCCGCAATTTGAAAGTCACCGCCGAACCGCGCGGGCAAACCGTTGCCCGCCAGAAAGACATGCTCTGTCTCGGCCAGACCGTTCTCCAGCGAATAATATGGATCATCAAAGGCTGCGGCGATCGGCACGCCGTCCCGCCAGTCGAGTTTTGCTGTCTGGTCTGTCATGGCCCTGTGCCTTAAGTCTGGCGTATCTTTGGGCTGAAGGACGCGGAATGGCAACGATAGATGTCACAGTAATGGGTGCTGGTGTTTTCGGCCTTTCAGTTGCTTATGCCTGTGCCGTGCGCGGGGCGTCGGTGCGCGTGATTGACCCTCACGGTGTCGCGTCCGGATCAAGCGGGGGGCTGGTGGGGGCATTGGCGCCGCATGTGCCGGAAAACTGGAATGACAAGAAGGCGTTTCAATTCGAAAGCCTGATCATGGCCGAAGATTTCTGGCGCAAAGTCAGTGATCTGGCGGGGGCCGATGTGGGATATTTCCGCTCTGGCCGGTTGCAGCCATTGGCGGACGACCGTGCCGTTGAACTGGCACAAGCGCGCGCATTGTCGGCCCGGAATTTTTGGCAGGGGAAAGCCTCTGGGCAGGTCGTTGCTGCTGCCGGTGCGGAATGGATGCCGCCATCGTCTTCGGGTCTGGTGGTCCATGATACCTTGTCCGCTTTAATCCATCCGCGCCGCGCGACACGCGCGCTTGCAGATGCGGTGATCGCACTTGGTGGTGAAGTTATCAGCGAAGGTTTGGCTGTCGGCAAAACCGTCTGGGCAACCGGCTGGGCAGGCATGCAAGAGATCGGTGGAAACGGTGTCAAAGGGCAAGCTGCTTTGTTGCGCTATGACGCGGTGGGGCTGCCACAGTTATTTGCAGATGCCTTGCACATCATCCCGCATGGGGACGGCACGGTCGCTGTCGGCTCAACATCCGAGCGAGAGTTCGCTGAACCGTTTGAGACCGATGCGGCACTCGATGACATTCTGGCGCGGGCTTATCCGGCTTTTCCAATCCTGCATGGGGCCGAGGTTCTTGAACGCTGGGCAGGTGTTCGCCCCCGCAGCAAAAGCCGTGCGCCGGTACTGGGTATGCACCCGCGTCGCACAGGCGACTTCATCGCAAACGGCGGTTTCAAGATCGGATTTGGAATGGCGCCAAAGGTTGGCGCGGTCATGGCCGACCTGATCTTGGACGGCAATGACACCATCCCCGAAGGATTTCGCGCCTAGCGGTTCAGCGGCATATGCCGGTTCACGTCTTTATAAAGCAGATACCGGAACGGGCCCGGCCCACCCGCATAACAAGCTTGGGGGCAAAAAGCGCGCAACCACATGAAATCACCGGCTTCAACTTCGACCCAGTCTTGATTCAGCCGGTAAACTGCTTTGCCCTCCAGAACATAAAGCCCATGTTCCATCACGTGGGTTTCAGCGAACGGAATCACGCCGCCCGGTTGGAATGTAACGATGTTGACATGCATATCGTGGCGCATGTCTGCGGGGTCCACAAAGCGGGTGGTTTGCCATGCACCGTCCGTGTCGGGCATCGCGATGGTGGTGGCCTTTTCCTCGTGGGTCACGAAGGCCTCTGGCAGTTCGATGCCCTCGACCGGTTGATACGCTTTGCGCAGCCAATGGAACCGCGCTGGCGCATCTGTCTTGTTTGACAGGGTCCAGTCGGTCCCCGCAGGAATATAGGCATACCCACCTGTCCCAAGCTCGTGCTCGTCGCCTGCGATTGTCAGTGTAAAACCACCTTCGACCACGAATAGGACGGCTTGCGCCTGCGGGTCTGTTTCAGGTCTGGTGCTGCCACCGTTGGGGCCGACTTCCATGATGTATTGACTAAAGGTTTCTGCAAAACCCGACAATGGACGGGCCAGAACCCAGGCGCGGGTCTTGTCCCAGAAGGGCAGATTGCTGGTGACAATGTCAGTCATCGTTCCTTTGGGAATGACAGCATAGGCGTCCGTGAACATGGCACGGTCGGTCAAAAGTTGCGTTTGCGCGGGCAATCCGCCCGTCGGCGCGTAATAGGGTGATTTGGTCATGAGGTTGATCCCTTCACTACATACTAAACGGCACCAGACGCGGGGCCGCTAGGGGAGCAGGCCCGATAGGTTCATTCGCAATTCTTTGATAATTCAGACCTTTGGTGCCGCAGCAAAAGGCAGGTGCCCGGTTTTCACCCAGAATCTCGCACCATTAGCACCGGCAGTCATGGCCAGACGCGCACCGATCGGCAATCGCAACCACGACCCTTCTGTCAACTTGTCGCCGGTTTCGGTTGCAGCACCTGAAATCAACAATAGTTCTGTGCCGCCTGTCGGCGTTTCGGAAAAAGTGACACCCGGATCAAGCGCCACAAAGCGCACTGTCTCGCGGTTATCCTCGTGCAGGACATTGACCCTGACACCTGTTGCATCTGTGACCAGCCCCGCGTCCATTTCCTTGCGGAACTGGTTGCGATCATCCGCGTCAAATTGCCAAAGCTTGACGAAAATTACACAGCCCTCTGCCGCACCCGGCGTGTGGGATGTGGTCGGCGGATTGCGCACATAGGTTCCGGCCGGATAATCGCCGTGTTCATCTTGAAACACGCCTTCCAGAACGACGAACTCTTCGCCGCCGGAATGGGTATGCGCCGAAAATCGGCTGCCCGGCGCGTAACGCACGATGGATGTGGCGCGCGCAACTTCGTCCCCTATCCGGTCAAGCATCCGCCGGTCCACGCCTGCCATGGGCGAGGCTTTCCACGGGATGTCCTGCGAATGAAGAACGACCCTCTGGGTGAAATCAGCGTTAAGTTCCATTTTTCATCCCTTACAGCGGTGCAATAGTGACGCCGGCGTTCGTCAGATGTTGCCGGATGCCACGTGCCATGGCGACGGCGCCGGGTGTGTCGCCATGCAGGCAGATTGTGTCGATTTGACAGGGGATATGTGTGCCGCTTTCGGCGATGATCGCACCTGCTTCCAGCATCTTGAGGATACGCGGCGCGGCGATTTCTGCATCATGCAAAACGGCATTGGGCAATGCGCGGTCAACCAGTGTCGCATCGTCGTTGTAGGCTCGGTCTGCAAAAATCTCACCGGCCCAATTGCAGCCTAGTTCGCGCGCTACGTCCTCCATTGCAGTCGCGGCAAGGACCATGATCACAATGTCAGGGTCGACATCAAGCGCCGCCTGATAGCAGGCCCGCGCCAGTGCGTGATCGACCGACGCCATGTTGGATAAAGCGCCATGAAGTTTCAGGTGTCGCACGTCGCCCCCTGCGCGCTTGGCGACGGCTTTTGCTGCGCCCAACTGATAGGCCACATCATTGGCGATTTCGTCATGCGGCAGCGGCAGTTTGCGCCGTCCGAAACCCTTGAGGTCCGCAAATCCCGGATGCGCGCCGATACCGACGCCATTCGCGACCGCCAGACGCATGGTCCGGTGCATCACGTTTGCATCGCCTGCGTGAAAACCGCAGGCCACGTTGGCCGATGAAACAATATCGAGCAGCGCCGCGTCATCACCCATCTGCCATGGGCCAAAGCCTTCGCCCATATCGGCATTCAGGTCTATTTTACGTGTCATATCAGGGCCTTTCCATGTCGTCGCCGCTGGTTGCACCACTGATCAGCTGATAGCGCAACAAGTCGGCAATATCATGTGGATCACGGACCATGGGTTGGCACAATTGTGCAAGCTGACGCAGCTGCGCTGCTTGGGTCTGGGCAGTCGCGTCAGCCTCTTCGACCGAGATAAAGCGGAAATGAAGCGGTGTTCCGGGGGCCGCTTGCGCGATCTTGGGCAGGTCCGCAGGGATCACACTGCCGATCCGGGGATAACCACCAATTGTCTGGCATTCTGCAAGCAGCACATAAGGCACACCTGCGCCCGTCACCTGAATATCGCCCGGTACGATCAGGTCTGACACGTGGTTCAACCCGTCTTTGGTCCCGAACTCCGCGCCTGAATGCTCTAGCCGGATGCCCTGCCGGTTGCCGCGTGGGCTGCGGTGGAATGTCGTACTGGCAAACGCGTCCAGCGCGCTCTGATCGAAAAAGTCGGTTTGAGGTCCGGGCATGACCCGCACGGTTCCGCCGCTTGAACGGTCTTCGACCCGAAGCTTACGGGGCGCCCGCATGCGATCAGGATCGGCCCCCAACGGAAGTGTATCATCAGCCTGCAGTCGTTTGCCGATACCTGCGGTCAGGTGGGCAGCGCGGCTGCCCATGATCGGCGCGGTCGCAATGCCGCCTGCGAATGTGAGGTAGCCGTAGACGCCGGCTTTTGCGGGGCCGACCGTAAGGGTTGCACCGGCGGGCAGGAATGACGTGCTATTGGGCAGGACACGTGCGCCGTCGATATCGGCGTCCATGGATGCACCGGTCAGTGCAATCCGCGTGCCTTCGTCAACCTTGAAGCGCCCGCCAAAACCCATCATTTCGATCACGGCCTGCGTGGGTGACGTTCCAAGCAGGGCCGCTGCTTCAAGTAGGGCAAGCGGGTCGGCGGCACCGCCTGTCGACAGCCCCTGTGCCTTCCAACCCGGGCGGCCAAGGTCTTGGACCGTCAAACCCTGGCCGGCACTTGTGATTGTCAGTTGTGGCATTACCGCAGCACCTCGCAGGTGGCGCCGCCATTGGTATCGGTATTTGCTGCGATGTCGCGGAAATCGCTGTCCGAAACTGCACAGAACTGCACCGCGTCCCCGGGTTCAAACGCAAAGGGTTCTGCGGTCTCTGGAAGATAGACCCGAAAGGCAGTCTGGCCGATGTGACGCCATCCCGTAGGCGCATCTGCCGCCCAAATGATTAGCTGGCGCACAGCACAAATCAGCGCACCGCGTGGCAAACTGTCTGTCAAATCGGTTTGGCGTGGCACGTTCCAGTTGGGTGGCAGCATCCCCAGATAAGGCTGTCCGGGTGCAAACCCGATAGCTATGACACGCACGGTCGTGGCTTCGACTTCGGCAACGGCCTGTTCCGGGCTGATACCTGCAAGGGCCGCAACTTCGTTTAACTGCGGCGCAAATGCAGGCCCAAAGGCTGTTGGAATGCGCCAAAGGCGCTTGGGGCTGTTGTCGGTCGCTTGTTCTGATGCCAGTAGGTCGTTGATGGCCTGAGTGACGCGGATGCGGTTGGTTGCGTGCGGATCAAAGCCAACGCGCACCGATACCAGTGATGACGCAACTTCGGTGACGCCTGTGATGGTGGCGTTTCTGACTTGCTCGCAAAACCCCAAGGCACGTGCGTTGGCGGCTTCTGTCAGGGTGCGTGCAAAGCGAACGAGGATGCCGTCCACCCCAAGGGGACGCAATTCCGGTTCAGGAAGGGATGTTTTCATGTCCAAAGTTTACGCAGTCTGCATGGGGCTGTCGATGGGGGCTAGTCGTAATCCACATTGAATTGCCGGACGACTTGCGCCACTTGGGCGTCCGACAAACCGATCGTATCAAGGCTGCGCGTCAGGATCGCCAGCTTTGCCGTTTCCTCGAGTTCTTCCATCGCATAGACGGCGGCATCAAGTGTTTTGCCTGCAACAACAGGCCCGTGATTTGCCAATAGAACTGCGCTGCGTTTGCCCGCCAATCCGCGGACAGCTTGACCCATTGCCGGATCACCGGGCATGAAGAAAGGCAGCAGCTTTACCTTGCCCAAGCGCATGATCGTATAGGGCGTCAGCGGCGGCAGGACGTTGTCGGGGTCCACATCGGGTAACATCGACAATGCGACCGAATGGGTTGGATGAAGATGCACCACGGCACCGGTTGCAGCACGCGTGTCATAAAATGCTGTGTGCAGTGCCACTTCTTTCGTTGGTTTGTCACCGGATAAAAGTTTGCCAGCACTATCCAAGCGGCTGATCTGTGCGGGGTCCAGAAAGCCCATGGAGCTTCCGGTCGGGGTCACCAAAAGCGTATCATCGGACAGCCGCACAGAGATGTTGCCAGAGGCGCCGCAGGTCAGGCCACGGTCAAAGATCGACTTGGCAAAGCGTGTGATGTCTTCGCGGGCTTTCGCCTCTTCGCTCATGTGTCCAGCTCCATGTCACGCAGGGCTGTTGTAAAGAAATCCGGGCCACCAAAGTTACCCGATTTCAGGGCAAGCGCCATATCGTTGTGCCGCAAGGCAGGCACACCGTTGGCCAATTTTGGCCCGATCAAAAGTGTTTGTGCGTTCAGACCGGTGACGACAGCGCCAGAGGTTTCCCCGCCCGCGACGACCATCCGTTTGACCCCGCGCTGGGCGAGTTTTGCTGCCAGTTCCGCAAAGAGGCTTTCGATCTTGTCGGCGATCACCTCGCGGCCAAAGTCGGCTTGCGCCTTTGCGACAACGGCCGGATCTGCCGAAGAATAGACCAGCGGCGGCGTTTCTTGAGCTATGACCCAGTCAGCGAGTGCGTCGGCATCGGTTTCTGCTGCCATGACGGCCTCGGCGGTGATTTCGCGCGACGGGGCTTTGGATTTAAAT
>CBDTYC010000092.1:0-8889 GCA_965364495.1 uncultured Yoonia sp.
TTCTGCGGATGGGCCGTAGCCGCCATAGACCCGTTCATAGTCAGCTTCGATATCCACGCCCAAGCCAGCAAGAATTGCACCGTTGGACCCGATGGTACCCGAGTTCTGGCTGCCAAATGCCATTGCTTCGCCCTTAAGGTCTGCAAATACGCCTACGGTGCCGTCGCCAGCTACGTCAGACGACACAACGAAATGCTCTACGTTCTGCCAGAGCATCGTGACGGAACGCAGGTTTTCCTGCGGGCCAACTTCTTCCAGTGGACCGGTGCCGGATGCCGCATAGTAACCATAAAGACCCTGCAAGATGCCGAACTGCGCTTCGCCTTCGCGGATCAAACGCACGTTTTCGCCCGAACCGGCAGAGCTGATCGCCGACATGCCAATGCCTTGGCTTGGCTCAAGCTTGACCTTTACCAATGTCGCAAGGGCCACGCCAACCGGATAGTAAGTACCGCCGGTTGAAGCTGTCGCGAGGATGTAGTTTGCGTCTTGTGCCTGCGCACTGATCCCTGTCATCGCAATGCTTGCGGCAACAATAGCTGTCTTGAAGTGTTTCATGGTTTCCTCCCAAAAGTGATCTGTTAAGAATAATCACCGAACACTTATACCTGCAAGCAATGCTTGGGTATGAAGCAATCCGCAGTGTGGGCGCAAACATCCCTGCGGATTTCCGCAAGGGTACTATTCAAGCAGTTCGGACTTGTCCAAACCCAGCTTTACGATCTTTTCATTCAGGGTCCGCCGGCCAATTCCCAGCGCCTCTGCCACGGCATCCATACGCCCGTTATGGCTGCGCACGGCCTGACCGATCAACGTGCGCTCGAACCGTGCAACAGCGTCGCGCAGGGTCGCGGGCACGTCTTCGCTTGGGTTTTCATTGCGCAGCGCCGCAGCAACAGACCCGTCGCCGCGCCGTGCTGCCAGCACACGGCGCTCCGCCACATGGCGCAACTCGCGCACATTCCCCGGCCAACGATGACCCAACAACGCCGCCGCATCGTCAGCCGTCATTTCGGGTGGTGAAATCTCGTAGGTCTCAGACAGCTGAGCCACGAAATGCTCAAAGAGCATGACGATATCATCCCCCCGCTCGATGAGTCGCGGCAGGTGAAGTTGAAACGCATTTAGTCGAAACAGGAAATCTTCGCGAAAGGTGCCGTCGGCCACTTTGGTTGACAGATCCTCGTTCGAGGCCGCGATGATACGCACGTCCGTATGCACGTCGGTATCGGCACCGACGGGCTGAATATCGCCGGTTTCAAGCGCGCGCAGCAGTTTGACCTGCACTGCAATCGGTGCTGTACCGACTTCATCCAGAAACAATGTCCCGCCATCGGCGCGGCGAAATGCGCCGCGTTGACCCGCAGCATTTCCAAACACCTGCTCTTCCAGACGCTCTGGCGTTAGTGTCGCGCAGTTAATTGCCACAAATGCGTTGTCACTCCGCGGGCCAAGGCGGTGCAAAGCGCGCGCAACCAGTTCTTTGCCGGTACCTGTTTCGCCTGTGATCAATACCGGACCACTGGCCATCGCCAAATCAATCGCATCCGCCTTAAGCTGGGCGACACGCGGGCTGCTGCCCAGCAAGACGCGATCCAGACCTGAAAGTTCAACAAGCTGCGCACGCATCCGCCGCGCGGAAATCAGCAAACGATGCTTTTCGGCCGCATGGCGCAGAACAGTAATCAGACGGCGCGGCTCGAACGGTTTTTCAAGGAATGAATAAGCACCCTTTTGAATGGCATCGACCGCCATCGCGATATCGCCGTGGGCCGAAATCAAAACCAGGGGCGGCGCATCACTGCCCTGCATCCTGTCCAGCAAATCAAGCCCCGTCATGCCCGGCATCCGCACATCGGACAGCACGACATCAGGCACAGTCACGTCAAGCCGCTCCAGCGCGGCCTGCGCGCCCGAAAAACGCGTAACCTGCCACCCAGAGCGTTCCAGCAAAACGCCCAGTGAATTCCGCATTTCTTTGTCATCATCAATGACGAAGGCGACATAGGTTTCTGACATGGGTTAGGTCACCTTTGGCAAACAAATCCGGAAAACTGCGCCGCCGGTACGAGCGGTTTCCGCATCCAGCGTTCCGCCCATTTCATTGATGATCTGTGCCGAGATCGCAAGACCAAGACCCATCCCAACACCCGAGGGTTTGGTACTAAAGAACGGTTCTTTCAGATCGTCCATATCGAGCGCACCCAGTCCGGGGCCGGTGTCTGCGACCTCGATCACGACATCATCACCGTCAATCAGGCGCAGAACAACCGAACGCTTGGGGCGGTCAGCAACAGCATCAATCGCATTGCGCAAAAGGTTCACCAAAACCTGTTCGAACCGGTTTGCCTGACCACGGGTTCGCATAGGCGTTTGTGCCATATCCAGCGTCAAGTCGACCTGCGCTGCATCGGCGGTGTGCTGGACAAGGCTGACCGCAGTACGAATGGCATCAGCGACGGCAAACTGATCTGATTTCGCAGGGTCATTGCGCCCGAACAGGCGAAGCTGATCCACGATCCGCTGCATCCGATCAACCAACCCCCATAATTGCGGGGACAGGCTGCCCGGACGCGCCGCATTAGCGATTTCTTCGGCCGCAAGGTAGTTCTTCATTGCTGAAATAGGCTGGCCCAGTTCATGCGTGATGGAGGCGGATAACTGACCAAGAGCGGCAAGTTGGTTCTTGCGGGCCAATTCCTTGCGGGCTTTATCCAAATTCGCTTCGGCGATTCGGCGGTCTTGGATTTCGGTTTCCAGTCGCTGCCGGTCTGCGTTGGCAATTGCGAGCGCCTGGCGCAATTGCGCCGCACGAAACAACGCCGCGGCGATGATCAATGAAAGCGTGGCGGTCAGTGCGACGGCGACAAACAAAAGCGCCTGACGCCGGATTTCAGCCACGTCAGATAGAAGATGCAGCGTCCAGTCTTCTTCAGCCAGTGTTGCGCGGGTTAGAAGGTAAGACACACCCGACAACTGCACGCGACCCGCAGGCCCTTCGGACCAGTCCAGCAAGCTGAGGTCTTGGCCGCCGAACTGCTGCTGTTGCTCAAGCGTTGCGCGATCAAGATCGGATAAAGCAGAAACCAAGCCATATAGAAATCGCGGCTCTGACGTGGCAAGCACTGCGCCTTGCGCGTTGGCAACAAGGATCAAATCGCCGCTTTCGGCAATGGCCCGACTGAGATCACGAAAAGGTACTTTGACCACGACGACCCCGTAAATCGTGCCTCTTGCATCGCGGACAGGCTCTGCGATGAAATAACCCGGTCGGCCGGTCGTAACACCTACCGCATAAAACCGGCCTTGCTGGCCCTGCATGGCGGATCGGAAATAAGGTCGAAAAGTGTAGTAACGTCCAACCAGACTATCTGCATCGGCATAATTCGAAGAGGCGATTGTGCGTCCGTTGACATCCATCAGGAACACGAACTCGGCACCAGAGCGTTGCGCAACAGCTGCAAGCGTCGGGTTCAACGCAGCAACATCGTTTGTTTGCAAAGCAGCCAAAGTACCCGGATCAATCGACAAAACATAAGGCAGATGGGCCAGCCGCGTCAGCGCACTGTCGATCGCGTCTGCAAAAAACTGGGCACGTTGTGGCGTTTCGCGGGTCTTCTCGGACGTAAAATAGGCGTTCAGCAGGGCATACCCACTAATCGACACAATCACGAGGCAAAGCACCGCAACAATCAATTGCACGCGCTGTCGAACAGCGGCGGGGGCAATCGGGTTCAAGTCTAGTACATTAAAGCGGGCCATCGGCGTTCACATTGCCCTAGCTAGACCGCAAATGGCTAGCCCAGAACGTACAAGCAGAAACGAGGTGAACAAGGTGGTGCCGCTGAAGGGACTCGAACCCCCGACCCCATCATTACGAATGATGTGCTCTACCAGCTGAGCTACAGCGGCCAACAAACGACCCAATAGCACCGCGAAAACCTGCCGAAAAGTCCTATTTCGTTTGGTCGCTGTCCAGAACTTCTGCCTCTTCAACCGTGTCTGTTGACGGGACGGGTGCATCGGATTTCTGGCCCACGATCAACGGTAGCATTTCAGTGCCGGAAGGCATCGCAACGTCACTTGCCGGAGGCGTTTTCCAAGCCAGCGTATCGAAAGACCCGCAATTTCCGCAGGTCGCAGCCCAGCTCGTGTGGATGTGCTGACAGTTTTCGCAAATCCACTGCGGGCCACGTGGAGCGGTCAACGCGCGTGTCAGCCAGCCGCGCACAATAGAATCGTCCGCACCCTGCCCTCGTTCAATCGCGGCCATCAGCGTCAGAATGCGGGCGGTCGGGTTATTTTCGACCAGGTCGCCCAGCGCGCGTTTGGCACTTGGAAAGTCCTCGGCCGCAATATTCAATTCGGCCATCAACATCTTTGACTCGGGGTGATCGGCTGTTGACTTGGTCAATACGGCGAACCGCTTGAGCCGCTCTTGCGATGTCTCATCCGGCGCGATCTCTGCAAATGCTGCAGCCAAATCCGGATGCGGATGCGCATTCCACGTTTTTGTCAGAACACGTGTCGCATAACGCGCATTGCCTTCACCGATATAGCCTTGTGCAGCCATGATCGCAGCAGGGATCAGGTCAGGGGACAGACGGTTCGCTTCGATCGCGGTTTCACGGGCCTCGATTGTCTTGCCTTCGTCCAGAATGTCACGCGCTTCTGACAGCGCCAGAACAGCATCACGACGTTTATGTACATCGCGTGGCAGGCTGCCAGCCTTAAGCTTGGCACCAAGCGTCTTGCGCGCGCCGGCCCAATCGGCCTTTTCCGCCTGCAAACGCAACAAGACATCCAGCGTTTCTTCGTGCTTTGGCTTAAGCGCAAAAGCCTTTTTGGCAAGCGCCAGAGCGGTCTCCGTATCACCATCCTCCAGCTTCTGCTTCATGATGCCGCGTACACCGACGAAACGTGTCTTGCTGTCGGCCAATAGCTTTTTATAGGTCTCTTCGGCTTTGTGACGATCGCCTGTCATCTCTGCGGCTTGCGCCGTAAGCAAGTTCGTCAATTGCGGTTTTTGCAGGAATTTGTCAGCACGTGCCGCTTTGGTCATCGCCAGATGCCCTTCACCGGACGCCAGCGCCATCATTCCTTCGCTTAAAGCCTCATAGCCTTTGCGTTCGCGATTGCGGTCAAAATACCGCGAAATCGCCGTTTCATCGCCATTAAGAAATTTGAACGTCGCAACCAAAAGCGCGAGCAACTTCAGACCCAGCCAAACCGCGACGACCATCGCAACAAGGGCAAAGACCATTTCGAGCGGGCTAAGTGTAAATTCCTGACCCGCGACATCGACGGTCGCACCGCCATTCACTTCCATCAACTGCGTGCCGCCATACGTCAACGCTGTGACGGCCAAGACAAACATAAGGATTTTGATAAGGGACCAAAGCATGGGGGTTCGCCTTTAGTTGTCAGTAAGGGTTGAAGAAAGAATATCTGCGGCCGCGACGGCACTGGCGCGCGCCTCGGCTTGGGCCAGCCAATCCGACATTGCGGCGCGAGAGACCTCGGGCAAGGCACTGATCTCGGCCAAAGCATCCGACAAACGACCTGTTCGCACTGCCGCCTCTGCGCGTGACAGCACAGCATCTGCATCCGTCCCTTCGCGGGGTGCGGTCGAGCGGACATCGAATTGGTTGCGCAGGAATGCACCCAATCCGGTCGTTTCTTCGCCTGCAACACCTTCACTGCGTGCGGCGGCCAAAGCAACTCGTGCAGCTTCGGGGAATTTTTCCTGCAAGCTGGCCAAGGTCGGCACCCCATCCTGGGACGCAACAAGCGGCTCTGGCGCTGCATCGCCGGTGGCGTTTTCCAGATCCGCAAGTGCGGCACCAATAGGTGCGCCGCTTTCCAGTGCTGTCTGGACGCGTGCGAGTGCTGCGCGCGCAGCGGCTTTGCGGGCAGCGGCGGCGGCATTTTCTTCAATCGCATCAGCCGTTGCTCGGGCATCTGCCAACTCGGTTTGTGCCGCGTCCGTCATCTCCGCGATCTGCGCGCGCAATGCTTGCATATCGTCATTTACCGCCGACAGATCAGCTGTTGGCGCTGCGACGGTCGCTGGCCGTGCTTCCAATACCTCTAGACGCGCAGTCAGATCGGCAAAGGCCGCTTCGATCCCGCTTAGGTCCGGCGCAGGCAAGTTCGCCACGCGCTCTTCCAGTCCGGCGATTGTGTTGGACTGCGCGGCCAGCTGGCTGGCCAATGTGTTATCGGCCTGCGGTGCCGTAAATGTAGCAACTGCAAACCCGATGACACCGGCAACCAGACCACCCAAGGCAAGAGGCAGAAAATTACTTTGTTGAACAGGTGCCGGCACGGGCTTTGGCGTCGTTTCCGGCTTTGCCGCAGCCGCCTGTGGTTTTGGTGCAGGCTTTTCAGTCATTGCGTCAGGCAAGGGTTTTGCGGTGGATGATTTGCCGGCAGGGGCTGTCTTCTCGGGCGTTGCGGGCGTTGGCACTGCTTTTGGGCGAACCTCGGCCGGAATTGCATCGACCACAGGCGCAACCTTCGCATCCGATTCGGGCGCTTTTGCCGCCTGATCCGCTGTCTTTTCCGATTTCGTCGGGGTCTTTCGACCTTTGGCTGGCTCTTTTGCCACGATTCCCACCCTTTCAGCGCCTTTGCCCACAATTCATGCGGGTGCTGGCATACCCTATCCCGCCTCTACGGGACCCTCAAGCGACAGTGCTATAGCTAGTCTGGCACATAAATGCGCCGGATCGCCCGTAAAGTCGCTTGTTTCATTGCGTCACCGTCTGGAGACGACACAACGGCAATGTCCCAGCCCATTGCCGGATCAATCGCATTCTTCACCGCGTCACTTAGGGCAAGTACATGCATTGATGCCGTAAAAGGGCCCTGCGCACTTAATATGGTGCCAGTTCGCGGCGAAAACAGAGGGACAACAACAGGATTTTCACTGTTGAGCGCCGCAAGTGCCTGCATCGACAAGGGGCAAGCCTGCTGATCATAGGCCACAACGTCCTGCCACCGCAGGCCTGCCGCATTCAACCGCACACAAACATCGCCGCGGGCATGCTTGCCACGAATATGGGCGATCCTGCCCGTTGGTTGGGCAGAAATAATATGTGCAACCAACCCTTCGGCATCGCCAGGGCCGATGATCGGCGCAAAGCCCGCCTGCTTTGCGATGCGTGCCGTTTTCTCGCCGACGCACCACGCCATAAGCCCTTTGCGCAGTCCCAATGCTATCGCAGCATCGACACCATTTGCCGAGGTGAAAATCAGCGCGTCTGCATCCGGGGCAGCCACTTTGACCGGCACGATCTTGATCAATGGCGATATAATCACATTCAACGGTCCGTCCCAAACCGACGCCACTGACGCCGCAAAGCTTTCACTTTGCGAGGTCGGACGGGTCACGATTAGGGTCGGCGTCATAAGGGCACCATTGTTTGCGGGCATATGCAATGTTACCTGCGACAGACAGACAAGCAACCGGAAGCATGATGACCCGCGCCCTGACACTCCTTGGTATCGAAAGCAGCTGCGATGACACCGCGGCAGCCATTGTCTGCGACAATGTGGTCCTGTCATCCGTCGTCTACGGTCAAACATCGCTTCATGCTGATTTTGGTGGTGTCGTCCCCGAAATCGCGGCCCGTGCCCATGCCGAAAAGCTGGATCACTGCATCGAAGAAGCGTTGGCAGAGGCTGGCAAAACGCTGCGCGATCTTGACGGGATCGCCGTTACCGCAGGCCCGGGCCTGATCGGCGGCGTCTTGTCTGGCGTGATGTGCGCCAAGGGGCTTTGTGCAGCAACAGGCCTGCCGCTGATTGGTGTGAACCACTTGGCGGGGCATGCATTGACGCCGCGCCTGACAGACCAGATCGCCTATCCTTATTTGATGCTGCTGGTCTCTGGCGGGCATTGCCAGTTCTTGATTGTCCATGCACATGACAAATTCCAACGCATCGGCGGTACCATAGACGACGCCCCCGGCGAGGCTTTTGACAAGACCGCGCGGCTGCTAGGGCTACCCCAACCGGGCGGGCCGTCGGTCGAAGCCGCTGCAAAAACCGGTGACCCCGAAAGGATTGCCCTGCCACGTCCTTTGTTGAACCGACCCGGATGCGATATGTCGTTCTCTGGTTTGAAAACCGCAATACTGCGCGCGCGCGATGCTATCGTCGCCGAAAAGGGTGGGCTGACCGTTCAGGATCAGGCGGACCTGAGCGCCAGCTTTCAGGCCGCGATAACAGATGTCTTGATCGAAAAAACGCGCCGCGCCTTGGTCTTCTATCAAGAGCTTGATCCAGACATAGCGACCTTTGCGATTGCTGGCGGCGTTGCCGCGAACGGCACAATCCGCACGGGCCTGATGGCGCTGTGCGCAGAACACCACACCGCGTTCATCGCGCCGCCCTTACGACTTTGCACGGACAACGCAGCGATGATCGCCTATGCAGGGATCGAAAAGATGGCAGCCGGCGGCGTTGACGACTTGACCTTGTCCGCGCGGCCACGCTGGCCCCTTGATGAACGTGCTGCTCCGCTCTTAGGATCAGGCAAGAAGGGGGCAAAAGCATGAAGATCGGTATTGTAGGCGGCGGAGCATTTGGAACCGCACTGGGTGTCGCGCTGGCACTGGATGGAACCGATATTCAGCTTTGGGCAAGGGACGAAAACGCGGTGGCGCAGATGCAAAGCGCGCGCAGCAACCCCAAACTACCGGACGTATATTTACCCGAAAGCATGACCTTTTCCGCCGCGTTAGAGCCGCTTTTTGCATGCGATACGATCCTTTTGGCGATCCCCGCGCAAACATTGCCCGCATTTCTAAGCGCCCATGCGGACAGGCTAGGGGGCAAGAACCTTGTGGCATGCTGCAAAGGCATCGACTTGACACGCATGAC
>CBDTYC010000093.1:0-8871 GCA_965364495.1 uncultured Yoonia sp.
GGTGCGCAGTATCCTCGTCGCGGTCAAAGCCCGGTTCGTTTGTGGCCACTTCGAATAACACCCCACCCGGCGTGCGGAAGTAGATTGCATAGAAGTAGTCGCGGTCAATAACCGGCGTGACTTGGTAACCCGTATCCAGCAGTGCCTCGCGAACTTCCAACTGGCGGGCGCGGTTTTCAACGGCAAAGGCGATGTGGTGAACAGATCCTGCACCTTGAGATGCATGTTTTGCGGATGGTAGTTCTTCGATATCGATCAGGTTCGCGTCATTGCCACCCGGCACAATAAAGCGGGTCACGTTGTCTTGGGTGTCAAATTTCTCGTAGCCCATGAATTGCAGCAGTTCGCCACTGACGCCAGCGTCTTTCAGGCGCATATCAGCAGAATGAAAACCACGGATGCCCATGTCTTCGCTGACGCCATTGCCCGTCCACGGGGTCCGGCCGTCATCACTTTCGACCAATGCGAACTGATCGCCGTCGGGCCCGTCAAAAAGCACACGGTTCTGGCCAAAGCGCACATCCTGCGCGATGCCCTTCACGTCAAACGTGGCAAATCGATCAAGCCACGCCTGCGCAGTTCCGGTTGGAATACTGAATGCTGTCCGGCCTACTTCACCGATGCCCTTTGATCCGCGGCCTGCATTCGGGAACGGGAAATAGGTCATCACCGTACCGGGCGAGCCTGCCTCGTCACCATAGTAAAGGTGATACACGTCTGGAGCGTCAAAATTCACGGTCTTTTTAATGCGACGTAACCCAAGGACGTCGGTAAAGAACGCGTTGTTCTCGCGGGCGTCACTTGCCAATGAGGTGACGTGGTGAAGGCCAGTGATTTGCTTGATCATGATCGTCTCCTATTCTGTTAATGAATAGATAGACGAAATTAAAACGCACGATAGGTCGATGGACGCACGGATATCGTGCGCCCATGCACATGACGCTATTCGGCAGCCCAGCCAGAGATCGCTTTCACCTCGAGGAATTCCTCAATGCCCCAAACGCCGCCTTCACGGGCACGCCCCGACATTTTGACCCCGCCAAAGGGTGAACCGGCAGCACGGCTTTTGCCGTTCATTTCAACCATGCCAGACCGCAGTGCCAGTGCCATCCGGTTCCGCTTTGCACCGTCTTGAGACTGCACATAGTTGGTCAACCCGTAAGGCGTGTCGTTGGCAATAGCCACAGCATCGGCCTCATCTTCAAACGGGATGATCGACAGTACTGGACCAAAAATTTCCTCTTGCGCGATCCGCATGTCGTTGGACACATCGGCAAAGACGGTTGGGCGTACAAAGAAACCACGGTTCATGCCTTCGGGTAGGCCAGGACCGCCCGCCACAAGCCGTGCACCTTCGTTGATGCCAACCTCGATCATCTCCTGAATCTTGGTCCACTGTGCTTTGTTCACGACCGGACCGATATGCCGGCCCGGTTCGGAGGCCGGACCGACGCCAATACCGTTTGCGACCTCGGCAGCGATTTCGACGGCTTTGTCGTAGATTGACCGCTCTACAAGCATACGGGTCGGTGCGTTGCAGGATTGGCCAGAGTTGCTCATGCAATGAACTACACCGCGTTTGACAGCCTTCTCATCTGCATCCGCAAAGATCACATTGGCGCCTTTGCCACCCAGTTCCAGCGTCACGCGCTTTAACGTTTCGGCAGCGGCGACAGAGATTGCCTTGCCTGCGCGGGTCGACCCTGTGAAGCTGATCATCGCGACGTCTTTATGGGTAGAGAGCTGATTGCCAACGCCCATGCCATCACCGTTCACGAGGTTAAAGACACCGGCAGGGACCCCCGCATCATGCACAAATTCGGCAAACAGCAGCGACGAAAGCGGCGATTCTTCGGAAGGTTTCAGCACCATCGTGCAACCGGCGAGCATGGCCGGAATCACTTTGAGGGTGACTTGGTTCATCGGCCAGTTCCAAGGTGTGATCAGGCCGACAACGCCGATCGGTTCCAGTGCGATCCGGTCATTGGGAGTGTGTGGACCCAGCGGGCGGACCCATTCGATTTCTTTGAAGGCCTCAAGCGAATTCTCAAGGTGCCATGGCAGGCATGGCGCTTGGCTGGAACGGGCCATATCGATGGGCGCGCCCATTTCAAGGCTGATCGCTTCGGCCATGTCTTCGACGCGGGCCTCGTATTGGGCAAGGATCGCTTTGACATAGTCCGCGCGGATTGCGGGGTCGGTTGCCGCCCATGCAGGGAAGGCAGCACTGGCTGCAGCAACTGCCGTATCCGTATCAGCCTGATCGCCCAGAGAAATAACGGCGCATGCTTCTTCGGTGGACGGGTCGATTACATGGTAATCCCTTGCCGCGACAGGTGGGACCCACGCGCCGTTGATATAGAAATTGCGGTTCTCGATCATAGAGACTCTCCCAGCGAGTATTTCGAAAATTCTTGTGGCATTGGTCCGGAAAGGGCGCAAGTCGCTGTAGCGATTGCGCTGCGTTATACCTATGTATCTGGGAGGGAAATCAACAGAGGATTCATTAAAATGGCTTTGCGCATCAATGACACTATTCCTGATATGACCGTCGAGACGGATCAGGGCACATTTTCACTGCATGATTGGATTGGCGATAGCTGGGCAATCCTGTTTTCACACCCCAAGGATTTCACGCCTGTTTGCACCACCGAATTCGGCGCAGTTGCAAAGTTGGCCGACGAATGGGCCAAGCGTGGCACCAAAGTTATCGGCGTCAGCGTTGATGGCGTCGAGGACCACAAGAAATGGAAAGCCGATATTGAAGCCGTCGGTGGTGCGCCAGCCGCGTTCCCGATTATCGCAGACATAGGACTGGAGGTTTCCAAAGCCTTCGACATGCTGCCGGCCGAGGCCTATTTGCCCGATGGTCGCACCCCGGCAGACAGTGAGACGGTCCGGTCTGTCTTTATCATCGGACCTGACAAAAAGTTGAAACTATCGATGACCTACCCGATGACGGTGGGCCGCAACTTTGCCGAAGTGTTGCGCGCGCTGGATGGTTTGCAGACGTCAACGGGTCGCGGTGTGGCAACGCCTGCGAACTGGAATGTCGGCGATGATGTAATCATTCCGGCCAGTGTCAGCGATGCGGATGCGACAGCGAAATTCGGGGACTACACAAAGGTGTTGCCGTATCTGCGGACGACCAAGTTGAAAGACTGATTTCGCGAAGAAAAACAAACCAAAGCCCCGCCCATGTTTGCGGGGCTTTTTTGGTTACGGGTTTGGTAATCGCGCCAGCCAATCGGCGCTCAGTGATGTAATCCAAAGCGCGCCGTCCGCATCCCTGACCGCCCCCGTCGTTAGCGGATAGGCCGCAGCAGGGTCTTGCCATGTCCGTGTCACCTCGCCTGCATCATTCAAGTGCAGGATAAAACCGTAGCTGACAGCTTTGGGCCGCATTACTTTGGGAAGACGTTGCAGGATTCTACGCAAAATCGGGTAAGGCGCGGCCATGTCCGCTGCGGGCGCACGCTTTGACACCAAGCCAAGCAAGAACCCACCTTCGGGATCACGTTTGAGGTTGTCAGGAAAGCCCGGCATGTTGGTCAGGATATCCTCGACCTCGCCTTTGCGGGGGCCATTGATCCACAGCCGCCTGACCGCGTTTGCGCCGGTTTCGACGAAGAAAAGCCAGTCACCTGCCGGCCCCATCGCCAATCCGTTTGCAAAGCTGATCCCTGTCAGTTCTGTGGTCGCAGTGCCGGACGCAGGATCGAAACGGATAATCCGACCGGTGCGGCCATGCTCGAGGATTTCCAGATACGACGCTTCGAGCGTGCCGCCAGATGTCTGGGCACCAAACTTGGTCGAGGAATCTGTCAACCAGATTGCGCCATCCGGTGCGATATCCAGACTGTTTGCATAAAGGATGGGTGCGCCGTCATCTGTCTGCGTCAACATCAGCTCGGCCCCGTCGGGTGTGATACGCGTCAGGCCACGGTAGGCATCGGCAACCCATAACGATCCGTCCGGTGCTGCCTCGATTCCTAAGGCCCGCCCAAAACCGGATGCAAAGACAGCCGTTTCGCCATTGCCGGAACGGCGCAAGACTTCGCCTTCGTCGGTCGTGACGTAAAGCGCCCCATCTGAACCAATAGCCGCATCTTCCGGGCCATGACGTCCAAGGATTTGGTGGCGTTCGATCTCCGCCAGCCGCTCATTCGGGGCGTATACGCCGACATAACCTTCACTGGGTGCCGATTGCCAAGCGACCGGATCAACCGGAACAGGCCAAGCCAATAGATAGGCGACCGCTACTAAACCCAATGTCAAAATACTGCGCTTGATCGTGCGTTTCATACTTGAGTCCTGCGTTTGCTTTGGTTGACGCCAAGGAGTGCGACGCCTTTTTCATGCGTGGAACGAAAATAGCCCCGGCGTTTCCGCCGGGGCCAGTGATTTTTTAAGAAGGCGGCAGAACCTACTCTGCTGCGTCTTCTTTGGTGACCTCTTGGCCAGTTTCCTGATCGACCATCTTCATGGCCAAACGGACCTTGCCGCGATCGTCGAAGCCCAACAGCTTGACCCAGACTTCCTGACCTTCCTTAAGGACGTCGGAAGGATGGTTCAGGCGGCGGTTCTCGATCTGGGAAACGTGGACCAGACCGTCGCGCTTGCCAAAGAAGTTCACGAATGCGCCAAAGTCGACCAGTTTCACAACTGTGCCTTTGTAGATCACGCCTTCTTCTGGTTCTGCCACGATCGAGTGGATCATGTCATAGGCACGCTTGATCGCCTCGGCATCGTTGGATGCCAGTTTGATCACGCCGTCATCATTGATGTCGACCTTTGCACCGGATGTTTCCACGATTTCGCGGATAACCTTGCCACCAGAACCGATCACTTCACGGATCTTGTCGACAGGGATCTGCATTGTCTCGATCTTTGGTGCGTGAACGCTGAATTCCTGCGCGCCGGTCAGGGCTTTGCCCATTTCGCCAAGGATATGCAGACGGCCAGCTTTGGCTTGGTCCAGTGCTTTGGACATGATCTCTGGCGTGATGCCCGCGATCTTGATGTCCATCTGCAGCGACGTGATGCCGTTTTCTGTACCCGCTACCTTGAAGTCCATGTCGCCAAGGTGATCTTCGTCGCCAAGGATGTCGGACAGAATGGCGTATTGGCCATCGTCTTCCATGACCAGACCCATAGCAACACCGGCAACCGGTGCTTTCAACGGAACACCTGCGTCCATCATGGACAGCGAACCACCACAAACGGACGCCATCGAAGAGGACCCGTTTGATTCAGTGATCTCTGACACCAGACGGATGGTGTAAGGGAAATCGGTTGCCGCAGGCAAAACCGCCTGAAGCGCGCGCCATGCCAGTTTACCGTGGCCAATCTCGCGACGGCCCGGGCCGGATACACGACCAACTTCACCAACCGAATATGGAGGGAAGTTATAGTGCAGCATAAAGTTGGATTTATACATGCCGGTCAGCGCGTCGATCATCTGCTCGTCGTCGCCAGTGCCCAAAGTGGTCACAACCAGACCTTGGGTTTCGCCACGTGTGAACAAGGCAGAACCGTGGGTCCGTGGCAGAATGCCGGTTTCCGAGACGATCGGGCGGATGGTGTCGAGGGCGCGGCCATCGATACGCTTGCCGTTCTTGACGACATCGCCGCGCAGAACGCTTGATTCCAGCTTCTTCAGGGCCGGGCCAAGGTTGGTATCTTGCTGCTGCTCTTCTGTGAGGGCATCAATGATGGCTTGCTTGGCTGCTGAAACAGCGGCTGTGCGTTCTTGCTTGTCGGTGATCGCATAGGCGGCACGCATCTTGTCTTCACCAGCGGCTTTGACAGCAGCGGACAGGTCCGAGTAGTCGACAGGCTGGAAATCGAATGGCTCTTTTGCGCAAGCTTCGGCCAGATCAATGATCAGGTCGATGACTGGCTGGATCTGCTCGTGGGCGAATGTTACCGCACCCAGCATTTCGGCTTCGGAAAGCTCGTACGCTTCGGATTCAACCATCATCACGGCGTCTTTGGTGCCGGCAACAACAAGGTCCAAACGCTGCTCTGGGTTCATGCGCAGGTTGTGCATGTCGTCGATTTCAGGGTTGAGGATGTATTCACCATCAACAAAACCGACGCGGCACGCACCGATCGGGCCACGGAAAGGCGCGCCGGAAATCGTCAACGCGGCAGAAGCTGCGATCATCGCAACCATGTCGGGATCGTTGACCATGTCGTGTGACAGCACAGTACACATGACCAGAACTTCGTTTTTGAAGCCAGGTACGAACAGTGGACGAATTGGACGGTCGATCAAACGGGATGTCAGCGTCTCTTTTTCAGTTGGACGGGCTTCACGCTTGAAGAAGCCACCAGGTACTTTACCTGCGGCGTAATACTTTTCTTGGTAGTGGACGGTCAGCGGGAAAAAATCCTGCCCCGGTTTTTGCTGACGTGCAAAAGTCACGTTAGCCATGACGCTGGTTTCACCCAGAGTTGCGATGACGGAACCATCGGCTTGGCGGGCAACCTTGCCCGTTTCCAGAGTCAGCGTTTCTTCGCCCCACTGGATTGATTTCTTTACTTCATTAAACATTATGTTTTCCTAGTTGGCCGACGTTCGGCCTTTTTGCGTAGGGGGCGTATTCCCCCTCATCCCGGTATCTTCTTTGTCAGGCGCTGGAATGCGGGCGCCGGTCTCTCAAGATGGGCGGGGCATATCGCAGATTTGGAGCTTTGGGAAGGGGGCAGGCTTTGTGGCTGTGCGCCGCAGCGACATCCTGTGCCGTCACGCATTGTCTTTGAAATAGCGGCGCAGAATTGGCGCCGCAAAAGCTGTGAATTTCCGGATTTCGGGACGCTTGTAGGCCTCTGGTGCAGTGACGAGAAAAGCGTTCAGCGAGGTCCCGTGAGGCGGCGGAAAGCATCGCACCAAATCCGGGTTCTCATCGCCTTCAAATGTGGGCAAGGGTCCGATGCCTTGGCCCGTCGCAATAGCCATTCGCAAATCATCCGCAGTGGCGCACCGTAAGACGTTCGACCTTTTTGAAGGAATATGGGCAAGCAAGGCCACCCTGTGCGGTCTAAGATCTTTGGAAAACTTGTCGGGAAGGGGGTTGTTCGCGGCGTAGGTTTTGGAAGCGTAAAAGGTCCAAGCGTGATCGCCCAACCGCGTTACAATCAATCGGTCATCCGTGATCGCAGGCGATAACCGAACGGCGACATCGGCTTCGCCCTTGACCAGGTCCAAGATCCGTTCGGCCGCAATGAATTCAAAGCTGACGTTGGGGTTTTCTTCGCTAAACGCCGCGATGATCTGCCCGAGGTTGCCCGCCATGGCACTGTCAAAGGCTGTTATGCGGATCGGTGGGGCGTCTTTCAGGCTATGTTCAGTGGCCTGCGCTTCGAAGCTGAGAGCCGCCGCTTCCAGCGCTTCTGCGGCGGGCAACAAGGCTTTTGCTGCTCCAGTCGGGCAGGCGCCTCGTGTTGTTTTGTCGAACAAGGTCACGCCCAGCGCATGCTCAAGCACACCAATGCGCCGCGCGACCGTTGTTTGGTTGATACCAAGGATGCGCGCTGCAGCCAGCGTGGACCCTTCACGCGCCACGGCCAGAAAAATACGGGCGTCACCCCAGTCTTTGAACAGGCTCTGCATATTTGCAGAACAGCACAGCGAATGAACGGATACCAGCAAAACTTGCCCCTGCGTAAGGTAGACACATCAAGCCAACCGGAGATTTCAAAATGACCGCTCTCGCAATTCCCCGCCTGTTCAACATCAGTCTGCCTTGGCGTGCTGCGCGTCCGGCTGTACCCACACCAACTGCCGCCGAGGACGATCTGCGCCGGGAATACTTATGCCGCGTCATCGCTTCTGACTGTTGCGTTGGCGAATATGGCGTGCAAGGCTTGATGGGACTATTTCCAAAGGATTTCTAACCGATGAAAAATACGTCTTTTAGGCCTGAACTAGTGTTGGATCTTTGGTTTCCGGACAACGGCTTCTGTGAAAGCCCCGGAAGCTTTGGCGATTTCATCAGTGAAAGAATGTATGTCGGCATGGATCAAACGATTTGTACCGAGTTCGCCGAACTGACCTGCGCGGCGGCCCGTGGTGAGCTGGATCACTGGGCAGACACCGCCGAAGGCCGGACCGCGCTATTGATTGCTCTGGATCAGTTTCCGCGCTCATTGTGGCGCGACACACCCGGTGCATATGCCCAAGATATCAAGGCCAACCGTTTGGTGCTTGAAGGCGTCAGGAACGGTCATTTTGCTGCCGTTGCACCGTGGAAAAAGCTATTCCACACAATCGCACTTAGTCATTGCGAAGGTCCGGACCATCTGGACCGCATCACACTGATTGAAGAGCTTTCCGAAGTTATCATCGCGGAGATGCCGCCTCACTTGGCCCATTTGTCTGATATTCTGCGTGCACAGAATGCGCGGGTGCGTTCAATCATTGAACGCTTCGGGCGTCATCCCCATCGCAACGCCCACTTCGGGCGCGTTTCTAGCAGTGACGAGGAAGCATATATCGCCAATGGTGATTTTCCCCATCTACAGCGGGCTGACATAACCGAGTGAAGCAGGTAGCCTGCGACCCCTCAAACGCAAAACGCTCGCCAAATGGCGAGCGTTTCTATTTGTAGTTCGATCTTTGGGTCTTCGCTTAGCGGCGCAGGCCCAGACGTTCGATCAAGGACTGGTAGCGCGCTTCGTCCTTGGACTTTGTGTAGTCCAAAAGCTTGCGGCGCAACGCAACCATTTTCAGCAAGCCACGGCGACCGTGGTTGTCTTTTTTGTGGGTCTTGAAGTGCTCTGTCAGGGTCGCGATGCGGCTGGACAGAATTGCGACTTGCACCTCGGGGGAACCAGTGTCGCCCTCTTTGGTTGCAAATTCCTTCA
>CBDTYC010000094.1:0-8810 GCA_965364495.1 uncultured Yoonia sp.
GTTGCAGAGAAAAGCAAAGTGCGGCGCGTTGGCGGCGCTTGGTCCAGAATAAACTCGAGATCTTCGCGGAAGCCCAGGTCGAGCATTTCGTCAGCTTCGTCCAGAACAACGGCTTTGATGTCGGACAGGTCAATTGTGCTGCGCATGATGTGGTCGCGCAAACGCCCCGGGGTCGCTACGACGATATGCGCGCCGCGCTCGAGGTTGCGTTTTTCATCGCGGAAATCCATGCCGCCAACACAAGAGGCCATGGTTACACCGGCGCCTGCGTAAAGCCACTGCAATTCGCGTCTGACCTGCATCGCCAATTCGCGGGTTGGTGCGATCACCAAACCTAGCGGGCGTCCTGCGGGACCGAATGTGCCGTCTTCGGCCAGAATTGTAGGGCCAATTGCCAGACCGAAGCCGACTGTCTTGCCTGAACCTGTCTGCGCAGAGACCAAAAGGTCTTGGCCTTCAAGTGCGGGATCGGTCACCGCCTCTTGGACGGGTGTCAGGTCTGTGTAGCCTTGTTTGGCAAGGGCATCGGCGAGGGTCGTAATCATAAGTTGCGTGCTTTCCGGGCGGGTAGGCGTGCGCACTACGCCTGTGGCGGTTGTTTGTATAGGGGGCTTGGAGCAATTGTTGGTGAGGTGTGGCTTTGGGCTGCCCAAGATATGTCATATCCCCAAAGCCGCGATACTGTCACGTTGTCGAGGGGGGATGTCCGAACCAGGTGTCGATCCGAGTTTTCAGGGCATCCCAGATCGCGGGCGCGCCGCGCTGGACCTTGGTGCCGACACGTAATTGTAGCTGGTTGGCGGTGACGTTGTATTCCGGCCAGGTGCCACCACCTGTTTCCAGGTTCGCGATCACAGGCTGCACACGGTCGATGGATTTGGCAAAAATGGCGTCGTCGGTTTCTGCGGCCTCGAATTCATCCCACAGTGCGCGGAAGGCTTGCCCCTGATCAACCGGCAACAGGCCAAAAATGCGGGTCGCGGCGGCTTGTTCGACAAGTGCCATTTCATCGGCGTCGTGATTGCCGTGGATCGGGTTGTCGCCGGCGTCGATTTCCACCAGATCATGAATCAGCAGCATCTTGATCACGCGGTCAATCTGCACCGGACGGATTGCATGTTCGGCCATCACCATCGCGTAGAGAGCGATATGCCAACTATGCTCACCAGAATTTTCGCGCCGTGATCCGTCACAAAGTGTTGTGCCGCGCAGGATGGACTTGAGGTTGTCTGCCTCGGTCAGAAAAGCGAGTTGCGCGTCAATACGGTTCAAGAGACTGCCTGTTAGCGTCGGTTGGGATTGGTCGGCATGGTTGGGCGCGGCGCACGTGATGCATCTGTTGCCCCCTTGTTTTGCGCTTCGCGGTCGACTTCATCCAGCATTGCCTGCAGCTCGTCTTCCGGTGTCGCTTTCGGGGCTGCTTGTGCGGGTCTTTCGCCATTGCCAGCGGTCAGCAAGCGCGCGGCATTCTCGCCGAGTTCGCCCGCGCGTTCGGCAAGCAAGGCGCGGGCGCGCGCCTCGGCGCGACGTACGCGCACAGCCGTCAAATAAGCCTCTTGCAGGGTTTGGGAGGACGAGCCGACAATTTCGGCAATCTCGGCGACGATCTTTTCGTCGCCGCTGCGAACCTCGTCCGCCAATGCCAGATCGGCCAACTCTCCCGCGACCTTTTCCAGATAGGGATCTGACATGACTAGCGCGTGTTTTCCGTCAATCGACGGCGTACATATGTGCGCACTGTATCGATCATCGGATCCATATAGGGGTCTTCAAAAAAGTGACCAGCGCCTTGCATTTCGTCGTGGGTGACGGTGATACCCTTCTGTTCGTGCAATTTGCTTACCAGATTGACGGTATCTTGCGGCGGTGCCACGCGGTCGTTGGACCCGTTGATCACCAGACCCGATGACGGGCAGGGTGCCAGAAAGCTGAAATCATACATGTTCGCCGGTGGGCTGACCGAAATGAAACCTGTGATTTCGGGCCGACGCATCAACAACTGCATGCCGATCCACGCGCCGAATGAAAAACCGGCAACCCAGCAATGCTTTGAGTTGTTGTTCATCGACTGCAGGTAATCGAGTGCGGATGCCGCATCGGACAACTCGCCCACGCCTTGGTCGTATTCGCCCTGACTGCGCCCGACGCCGCGGAAGTTAAACCGCAGGACCGTAAAGCCCATGTTATAAAACGCATAATGCAGGTTATAGACCACACGGTTGTTCATCGTGCCGCCAAATTGCGGGTGCGGGTGCAGCACGATCGCAATCGGTGCGTCGCGGTCTTTTTGTGGGTGATAGCGCCCTTCGAGGCGTCCTTCGGGTCCAGGAAAAATGACTTCGGGCATACTTGTTCCGTCGCTGCTGTGGGGGTCCGGCATATTCTTGACGAAAACGCTCGGACACCTTAGAAAGATTCTAAACTGGGCTGTTTGCCCCAATTGTCGTAGTCCGTGTCAAGTAATGATGCAGGGCTGCGTCGTCAATGTAATTGCGCGTAAAAGACTGGGGTTGTGGCATGAAGCTAAGCACAAAGGGGCGCTATGCAATGGTCGCTTTGGCTGATTTGGCGCTGCAAAAGAATGGTGCACTGGTAAATCTGACCGAAATCTCGAAACGTCAGGATATTTCTTTGCCCTATCTCGAGCAGCTGTTTGTCAAGTTGCGCCGCGCAGGGTTAGTGGATTCCGTGCGCGGTCCGGGTGGCGGATATCGCTTGGCACGCCCTGCATCCGACATCCGCGTGTCCGAAATTCTGGGCGCTGTCGATGAAACCGTATCGGCTATGCACAAAGGGGCAGGTGCCTCTGGTGCGGCGTCAGGTTCGCGGGCGCAATCGATGACCAACCGGCTGTGGGAAGGTCTTAGCGCGCATGTCTATGTGTTTTTGCATCAGGCGCGACTTTCGGACGTGGTGAGCAACGAATTGGCTCCTTGCCCTGCTGTGCCTGCGCTTTTTGAAGTGGTCGATGACGCATGAGCATTCGGATGCGTCATAGTGATGAACGAGGGCTTGCGCCCGCCCACAAAGCCATAAGGCCGGAATGATGCGGGTCTATCTGGATCACAATGCCACGACCCCTTGACGGGCCGAGGCGCGCACCGCGATGCTGACGGCAATGGATGTGGTCGGCAACCCGTCCTCTGTGCATGCCGAGGGACGCGCCGCAAAAGTGATCGTTGAAACGGCCCGCGCGCAGGTCGCCGAAGCCGTTGGGGCATCCAACGCCGACGTTGTGTTCACATCGGGCGCAACAGAAGCCGCAGCTTTGGCTTTGGCGGGGCGCGGATTGCAGGCCGGCCCAATTGAACATGATGCGGTTCATGCTTGGGTTGATCCGGTTCTCGACGTCGTGGATGGGGCCGTGCAAGTGCTTGATCCGGCGCGGAGCACATTGCAACTGGCGAATTCTGAAACCGGCATTTTGCAGGACCTACCGCAGGGTCTGGCGGTCAGCGATATCACCCAAGGGTTTGGCAAAGTGCCTTTTGCATTTTCGTGGACGAACGTCGGAATGGTTTTTCTATCGGCGCATAAATTTGGCGGACCCAAAGGTGTGGGGGCTTTGATATTCCCGCAAGGCACTGATATTGCTGCGCAAATAAAAGGCGGGGGTCAGGAAATGGGCCGCCGCTCTGGCACTGAAAACGTCGTTGCGATTGCCGGAATGGGGGCTGCGGCTGTCGCTGCACAGAATGATTTGGCTTCTGGCAAATGGCAGCGGGTTGCCAAACTTAGAAATATTCTAGAAACAGCCATTGAGGCCGCCGAAAAGAGTACTATTTTTGTCGGGAAAGGTGTTGAACGCCTGCCGAACACCAGTTGTTTCTGTTCTCCCGGCTGGAAGGGCGAAACACAGGTCATGGCGATGGATCTGGCGGGGTTTGCTGTTTCGGCAGGATCGGCCTGTTCAAGCGGCAAAGTCAAAACCAGTCGCGTCTTGCGCGCGCTGGGGCTGGATGACGCGGCGGCGGCAAGTGCATTGCGCGTGTCGCTGGGTGTGGACACCACAGAAGATGAGGTCATGCGTTTTGTGCAGGCCTGGAGCGAAAAACGTGCGCGGCGCAGGGCCGCATAAGGGGAAGTAAAATGACAGCTTTGGACACAGTCGAAGTGAAAGAAGGCGTTGATCAGGAAACCGTTGACGCGGTCAAGGAACTTTCCGGGGCTTACAAGCACGGATGGAACACCGAAATCGAGATGGAATTCGCGCCGAAAGGTGTGAACACCGATATCGTGCGTCTGATCTCGGGCAAGAACAAAGAGCCGGAGTGGATGACCGACTGGCGCCTGTCCGCTTTCGAGCGTTGGGAAAAGATCGAAGAACCCACATGGGCGATGGTGAACTACCCCGACATCGATTTTCAGGACATTTATTACTACGCCCGCCCCAAGAGCATGGAAGAAAAGCCGAAATCCTTGGATGAGGTCGATCCAAAATTGCTGGCGACCTATGAAAAACTAGGCATCCCGCTTAAGGAACAGATGATCCTTGCGGGCGTCGAAGGCGCCGAGGATATCCCCGCAGAGGGCCGCAAGGTCGCTGTGGATGCGGTGTTCGATTCCGTGTCACTTGGCACGACGTTCCAGAAAGAGCTCGAAAAAGCGGGCGTAATTTTCTGCTCGATCTCCGAAGCGATCGAAAAGCACCCTGAGCTGGTCAAGAAATATCTGGGCAGCGTTGTGCCGCCCTCTGATAATTTCTACGCAACTTTGAATTCGGCTGTCTTTTCAGATGGGTCCTTCGTTTACATCCCGCCGGGCGTGCGTTGCCCGATGGAGTTGAGCACGTATTTCCGCATCAATGCCGAAAACACAGGGCAATTTGAACGTACATTGATCATCGCCGACAAGGGCTCTTATGTGTCCTATCTTGAAGGGTGTACCGCACCCAAGCGTGACACGGCCCAGCTGCATGCGGCAGTTGTCGAGATTATCATCGAAGAAGACGCCGAAGTGAAATATTCCACTGTGCAAAACTGGTATCCCGGCGATGCAGAGGGCAATGGCGGGATCTATAATTTTGTGACCAAGCGGGCCGACTGCCGCGGCGCGCGCTCCAAAGTCATGTGGACGCAGGTCGAGACGGGTTCTGCAGTGACATGGAAATACCCAAGCTGCATTCTACGTGGCGACGAAAGTCAGGGCGAGTTCTATTCCATCGCGATTGCCAACAACATGCAGCAGGCCGACACAGGCACGAAGATGATCCACTTGGGCAAGAACACCAAGTCGCGGATCGTGTCCAAAGGGATCAGTGCGGGCAAGGCGCAGAATACGTATCGCGGACTGGTGTCGATGCACCCCAAGGCGAAAGAATCGCGGAACTACACGCAGTGCGACAGCCTTTTGATCGGCGACAAATGTGGTGCACACACAGTGCCTTACATCGAAGTTCGCAACAACTCGTCCCGTGTCGAGCATGAGGCGACAACGTCCAAGGTGGACGACGATCAGTTGTTCTATTGCCGCTCGCGCGGGATGGACGAAGAAGAAGCGGTTGCTTTGGTCGTGAACGGCTTTTGCAAAGAAGTCTTGCAGGCCTTGCCGATGGAATTTGCGATGGAAGCGCAGGCACTTGTTGCGATCTCACTGGAAGGATCAGTGGGCTAGAATGCGATCGCCGGTTCGTCATATATGTCGCGTCGCTGTCACGGCGCGGCCAACATCTTGCCAAAGTTCTATGAGATCCATTTTGGCAGGCAATAATGGATGGGTTGCGTGTCATGGCCGCACGGAAACAGGATATAAACGACTTCAACGCGCGGATCAAAAGCATCAAGAACCCGCGCAACAAGTCGTACTACGACCCCGATCTGGGGATGCATGTGCCCAAACGCGTCACCCGCGACAAGATAAAAAGCGGCAATCAGGAACCGTCTTTGATAGGCATTTTGCTGGTTTCGATGATTTTGGGCGCGCTTGGCCTGATGATCGCGCAAGTAGTCCGCATCCGCTATTTCGGCCTTTTGGAGCCAAGCACAATTGTGGTCGCCCTCGAGGTTATTATGGCGGTTTGGACTGTGGTTCTGTTGACCGCCTTGATGAACAAACGCTCAATCGCAGAGCGGATCGCGCAGATCGCAGGCGTCGCCGTCATGATGGTGGCGGGGCACAACCTGATCTGGCGCTGGCCCGACCAAATGGCAATAATCTACACGCCCGCCTATGTCGAACAGGTCATGGCGACCACAACACAGCATTCGATCGTCTATCGCGGCAGCGTCTACGGTCTGTAAACCCAACTGATTTTCACGACGTAGCCTTGTGCGGTTCATTCCGCACCGGGGCTTTTGTTGTGTCCAACGCATACTCATCCTGAGGAGAAAACGATGCTCGAGATTAAAGGCCTGCAGGTCAAACTGGAAGAAGAAGACAAGCAAATCCTGAAGGGTGTCGATCTCAAGATTGCGCCTGGTACGGTTCATGCGATCATGGGGCCGAACGGTTCCGGCAAGTCGACATTGTCTTATGTGCTGTCGGGCAAAGGTGGCTATGAAGTGACTGGTGGTAGCGCCGAACTTGAGGGCCAAGACCTGCTTGAAATGGAACCGGAAGAGCGCGCCGCATTGGGCCTTTTCCTTGCGTTCCAGTATCCGGTCGAAATTCCTGGTGTCGGCAACATGACATTCTTGCGCACAGCAGTGAATGCACAGCGCAAAGCACGTGGCGAAGACGAACTAAGTGCCGGTGATTTCCTGAAAGAAGTCCGCGCCAAAGCCAAAAGCCTGAAGATCGACGCAGAGATGCTCAAGCGTCCGGTCAACGTCGGGTTCTCTGGCGGCGAGAAAAAGCGCAATGAAATCCTGCAGATGGCCATGCTCGAGCCAAAGATGTGTATTCTGGACGAGACCGATTCCGGTCTTGACGTGGATGCCATGAAACTGGTCGCTGAAGGCGTGAACGCGCTGCGTTCCGAAGGGCGTTCGTTCCTTGTCATCACGCACTACCAGCGTCTTTTGGATCATATCAAACCCGATATCGTCCACATCATGGCGAACGGCCGCATCGTGAAATCGGGCGGTCCAGAGCTTGCTTTGGAAGTCGAAAATAACGGGTATGCCGATATCTTGGCAGAGGTGGCCTGATGACACTGGCACAACTGAAAATGGACACGACGGACGCGCGTCTTGCCGATGTTGTGGTACCGGTCGGGGCTGCTTGGTCGAACGACGTGCGTGCTGATGCAATGTCGCGCGTGCGCCAAATGGGGCTGCCGACAAAGCGGGATGAATATTGGAAGTATACGGACCCTGCGTCTTTGACGGCAGTTGGTGCGCCGAAGGCATCGTTGTTTGTGAACGACGAAGGCCCGTTGTTCGACGCCGTCGACCGTGTCCGGATCGTATTCGTGGACGGTGTGTTTGACGCCGATGCGTCCGATGATCTGGTTGCAGAAGGTGTCGAAATCACGCGCCTTGCCGACGCCATGCAAACCGACATTCATTGGGCCAAAGACCTTTATGGCGTGCTGGAAAAACGCGGACAAACCCCGGTAGAGCGGCCATTGGCGGCATTGAACACGGCGCTTGCGACGGATGGCATTGTGATCCGCGTGACGGGCAAAGCTGAAAAGCCGATCAACTTTATCTACCTGCACAAAGACGAAAACTCTGATGCGGTTTTGCACAACGTGATCAAAATCGAAGCGGGCGCAGAGATGACCCTGCTTGAAACAGGTCCTGCCGCCGCCCGTTTTTCGAAAACGCTCGAAGTTGATGTCGCTGATGGCGGCGCATTCCACCATGTGCGCGCCCAAGGTCGGGACCATGAACGTCGCGCCGTAACGCATTGTTTTGCAAGGATTGCAACAGAGTCGACCTTCAAGTCTTTCACGTTAACATTTAATGGTGTTCTAACGCGCAACGAATGCATCATCGAGATTGTCGGTGATGACGCCGTAGCCCATGTTGCCGGGGCTTGTGTCGGGGATGGTAAGGATTTCCATCACGATGATACTGTTTTTGTCACCCACGACTCGCTGAATTGCGAAAGCCGTCAGGTGTTCAAGAAAGTGCTGCGCAATGGTGCGACGGGCGTTTTCCAAGGCAAAATCCTTGTGAAAGCAGGGGCGCAAAAAACCGACGGTTACCAGATCAGCCAGTCGCTTTTGCTGGACGAAGACAGCCAGTTCCTTGCCAAGCCAGAGCTTGAAATCTACGCTGACGATGTGGCCTGTTCACACGGATCCACATCCGGCGCGATCGACGAGACAGCACTGTTTTATCTGCGTTCGCGCGGTGTGCCGCACGATACCGCGCGCAATCTGCTGACATTGTCGTTCCTCGCCGAGTCCTTGGAAGAAATCGAAGATGAGGGTCTTGCCGACGAATTGCGCGACAGACTTGAAGCTTGGCTGGCGCGTCACAGCTAATGTCAGTCACCAACGATATCGTGCGCACTTGGCGTAGGCCGCGGGTGGTTATCCGTGACCTGCTGGACCAAGGGCGACGTGAAGACCGCGCGATTGCTTACTTGATCATTAGCTGCTTTCTGATTTTCGTAGCGCAGTGGCCGCGGTTGTCGCGCAAGGCTGCGGGTTTTGAATTGCCGGTCGGCGCCGAGGTGCCAGAGCTTGACCGCTTGATGGCCTATGAGCTTTTTGCGTGGTTAATGGTTTGGCCGCTGTTTCTCTATATACTTGCAGCATTGACGCATGTTGCTGCAAAACTGGTCGGCGGCAAAGGCGACTGGTACGGGGCGCGGCTGGCGTTGTTTTGGGCTATGCTATCAACTGTGCCGCTGTTGTTGTTGCATGGCCTTATGGCCGGATTTGTAGGGCCGGGACCGCAGACCAATCTGGTCGGTGC
>CBDTYC010000095.1:0-8690 GCA_965364495.1 uncultured Yoonia sp.
GCCATTGGTGTTAAACAACGGCCCACCCGAGTTACCACGGTTGATTGCCGCATCGGTCTGGATGTAATCGTCATAGGTCCCCGACAGGGCACGGTTTCGGGCTGAAACGATACCGGCAGAAACCGAGAAACCTTGGCCAAGCGGGTTGCCCATTGCCATGACCCAATCGCCGACGCGGCTGCCTACCCCGTTGCTGTCACCGAACGCGACGAAAGGCAAACCCTCCAAGTCGACTTTGAGGACGGCAATATCTGTATTGGGGTCGGTACCGATCAATTCCGCAGGCACACCGGGTTCACCGCCCGGGAAGAATTCAATCAATATCTCGTCGGCGCCTTCGATGACGTGGTTGTTTGTCACGATATAGCCATCGTCGGAAATAACAAAACCGGAGCCAAGCGCAGACGACCTGCGCGGGCCTTCGCCCGGACCACGCTCAAGATCGTTGAAAAAGTCTTCAAACGGTGACCCGTCCGGTACCAGCCCACGCGGGCCGGTACGTCCGGCGATTGTCGTGCTGGTTGTAATGTTCACAACGGACGGGCTGATCTGCTCAGCCAGATCCGCGAATGTGTCGGGGCGGCTTTGCGCATTTGCGGGGTTTACCTGCGCAAGCATCATAGCGATGGCCACTGCCAATGTGGTCACAAAAGCCGTCAGCAGACGGCGGGCGCGCTGCTGGTCTTGTTGAATTGCGATTGCCTTGGACTTCACGGGGCAAAACTCCTTTGTTGGTGGTGCAACACGGATGTTGCGGTTCTTTCCATTTGTGATGTTCTATGTAGGGCACAAATTGTGCAACGCAAACTTCGCTCGCTGTTTCTCAATTGCACGTGAAGGCCCCTGAAACATTTCGCACTTTGCAGGATATCCCGTTTTGGAATGCAAAAGGGCCGGCGAAAAGGCCGGCCCTTTGCATTTTTCCTATCGACCAGTGCCTATTCGCTTGCGCGGCCTTGATCCGACTTGAGATAATTGAAGAACTCGTTCTCAGGAGACAGAACCATCGTCGAATTCCCCGGTGTCAAAGCCCGCTGATAAGCCGTCATTGAGCGGTAGAACTCGAAGAACTCCGGATCTGCGCCAAAGGCGTTCGCAAAAATCTCGTTGCGCTCCGCGTCGGCCTCACCCTGAATGATCTGGCTGACGCGCTGGGCATCAGATACCAATTCGATCACGGTCCGGTCGGCGCCCGCCCGAATACGCTGGGCAGCCTCGTTACCACGTGCACGTTCGTCTGCGGCTTCGCGATCGCGCTCTGCCTTCATCCGCTCATAGGTGGCATTCAGGTTTTCAGGCGGCAGATCTGTCCGTTTGAGGCGTACGTCGATGACTTGCAGACCAAGTGCCGTCGCTTCTGCGATTGCAGAGTTACGGATCCGCAGCATGAGGGCGGCACGGTCAACCGACAAGATGTCGTTGGATGTGACCGAACCCAGAACCTCACGCGTTTCAGCGCGCAAGATACTGTCCAGACGCCGCGCTGCGGCCTCTTCTCCACCGGCACCGACGGCACGGCGGAACTGCTCTACATCAGCGATGCGATAACGGGCAAAGGCATCGACAACCAGACGACGGTCGTCGGATGGGGTAACCTCCAGCGGATCAAGATCACGGCTCAGAATACGGTCGTCATAGCGCACGACCTCCTGAATCAGCGGGATTTTGAAACCCAGACCCGGTTCTTCCTGAATACGCACAATCTGACCGAACTGAAGGACCAGAATTTTTTGACGTTCGTCGACGATAAACACCGAAGACATAATGCCGATGATGATGACCGCGACTGCGGGGAGAAGGAATGCTGACTTACGCATTAGTTGGACCCTCCAGTAGTGTTACGGCGCAATTCGTTAAGCGGGAGGTAAGGCACGACGCCTTGTCCACCATTGCCTTCGTCAAGCAAGATGATGTCCACGCCGCCAAGCACGCCTTCCATGGTTTCCAGATAAAGACGCTTGCGCGTCACATCCGGCGCCTTTTCATACTCGGCCAAAACGGCGGAGAAACGGCTGGCTTCACCTTGGGCTTCGTTCACGACACGCGCGCGATAACCTTCGGCTTGCTCAAGAATTTGTGCCGCTTCACCACGCGCTTCGGCGACGACCTGGTTTGCATAGGCGTCAGCCACGTTTTGCACACGGTCACGCTCTTGCTCGGCATCCTGCACCGCGCGGAACGAGGCAATAACCGGCTCTGGCGGGTCGGCCTTGTCAAAGTTCACACGGATGATGTTCACACCACTGTTATAGCTATCAAGTGTCGACTGGATCAGATCGCGGAGCCGGTCGGCAATTGCACCACGGTCCCTGTTCAGGATCGGGGCCAGTTCGGACTGGGAAATAATCTCGCGCATGGCGGATTCAGCAGTCGCCGCGATCGTCTGCGGCGGATCGGCAAGGTTAAACAGATACTGCTGCGGATCGGTGATGTTCCAGACTACCTGGAAATCGATGTCTACGATATTCTCGTCACCTGTCAGCATCAGACCCGCGTCGCTGCCGGACCGGCTCACGCCAATGTCGATGTTACGCTCGGTCGTAACGGCAAGCACTTCGCGCGACACAACCGGCCAAGGTGCAAAGTTCAAACCGGGTTCACCAACGTCAAAGAACTCGCCCAAGAACAATTCAACAGAACGTTCTTCGGGCCGGACCGTATAGAATGATGCATAGAGCCAAAGACCGATCGCAGCCAAAACACCAAGGCCGATGGTTCCGCGCGTCATTTGCGGACCTTCGCCGCCACCGCTGCCGCCGGTCCGGCCTTTGCCAGAACCGCCGCCGCCCATCAGGACACGCAATTGTTCGCGGCCTTTGTTCACCAGATCATCAATCTCGGGAATGCCTGCTCCGTCGTTTGACGGCTTGCGTCCACCGCTTGCGCGATCACCGTCGCGGTTATCGTCGTCGCCGCCAGAACCGTTTCTTCCACCGCCGCCCCAAGGGCCACCCGTATTTCCTGCCATCGTGTTCCTATGCTTCCTTTTCGCGTCGCCCAACGTGCGCGGGCCTTCATGTTCCATTTGTGTCTTGATAGCCCGAAATCAAGCGCTTCGGACAGGTTCCTTCATCGTAACCAGTTCTTCTGCCATCGTTGGATGAACGGCGACAGTACGGTCAAAGTCCTCTTTCGTTGCACCCATCTTAACGGCAATGCCGACAAGCTGGATCATTTCGCCGGCGTGATCTGCGACGATATGACAGCCCAGGACTTTGCGGGTTTCCTTGCTCACAACCAATTTCATCAAAACACGGTCGTCGCGCCCTGCAAAGGCGTGGTTCATTGGCTTGAACGAGGTACAGTAAATTTCGACGGGTTCAATATCGCGCGCCTGTTCTTCGGTCAAACCGACCGTGCCAAGTTCCGGCTGCGTAAAGACTGCAGACGGGATCAATTCATGGTCCACCGCTGTCGGATTGCCCTTAAACACAGTTTCCACAAAAGCCATGCCCTCGCGAATAGCGACAGGGGTCAGCTGTACGCGGTTGGTCACATCGCCAATTGCATAAACAGAAGGGACATTTGTCTGGCTGAATTCATCGACGACGATTTCGCCGCGGCGCCCGACCGTGACGCCCGCGTCCTCTAGCCCGATGCCATCGGTGTTCGGGGCACGACCCGTCGCAAACATGACTTGGTCATAGACTTTTTCGGTCCCGTTGGTGGCTTTAACCCAGATACCCTTACCAGCACTTTTTTGCGGCACAGCGGCCGGATGGCCGTCTTCCATCGGCACACCTTCTGTCGTACCTTTCAAGTCAGCCTCGGTCGCGGCCCGCATCTCGACGATATTTGTCCCAAGATGAAGATCAACACCTTTGGCACGCATACCTTCGGCAACCAGCCCGCGCGCTTCGTCATCAAAGCCCCGCAGGATTTGTGCGCCACGGTAATACTGGGTCACTTTAACGCCCAATCCGTTCAGGATGCCCGCGAATTCTGACGCGATGTAGCCGCCACCGACTATCAGGATCGATTTGGGCATTTCATCAAGCAGAAAGACCTCGTTCGAGGTGATCCCAAGCTCTGATCCGGACATTTCAGGTACCACAGGCCGCCCGCCGGTGGCCACAAGGATATGCTTGGCAGTGACCTCTTGGCCAGTGGACAAAATCACGGTGTGGGGATCCTTCAACGCCGCGCGGGCATCGAAGATTTCGACGTTCGAGCCACCTAGAAGCTTGCGGTATATCCCCTCAAGCCGTTCCAGTTCTTTGTGCAATTGCACACGGAAGCGCGGCCAGTTGAACGGGCCTTCGGTCACATCCCAGCCATAGGCGCGGGCATCGTCAAACATCTCGGAATAACCGGATGCGAAAACCATCAGTTTTTTGGGCACGCAGCCACGAATGACACATGTGCCGCCCATACGGTATTCTTCAGCCAAAGCGACCTTTACGCCGGTCGCAGCTGCAACACGCGCCGCACGCACGCCGCCAGAGCCGCCGCCGATGACGAAGAGGTCATAGTCAAAAGTCATAAGTAGGCTCCGATCAGGTTAGAAAGATTGAAAACGGATTAGTCCGCCATCCCGGCAAAGATGTTGTCATCATCACGGACATCGTAGCGAAATATTTCTAATGAGTCGTTTGTGATATCCCGAACGCTAACTTTGCCATCGCCATATCCAACGATGACCATGTCACAAATATCAATGAACAAACCGTTTTCAACGACCCCCGGAATCTGATTAAGCAACAAACTCAGCTCCCGCGGGTGGGCAATATGTTTGAGGTGCAGATCAAGGATCATGTTGCCCTCGTCTGTGATGAACGGTCTATCCCCGTATTTCCGAAGCGTGATCTCTCTGCCCAGAACGTCCAGCCCCGTTAGGGTTTCCGCAATCAGGTTTTGGGTCACGGGCAGTCCGAAAGGGATCACCTCGACCGGTAAAGGGAACGCGCCAAGCGTATCGACCTTTTTGGTCGCATCCGCGATCACGATCATCCGGTCACTGGCGGTAGCAACGATTTTTTCACGCAAATGCGATCCGCCGCCACCTTTGATCAGGGTCAATGACGCATCGTATTCGTCCGTCCCGTCAATCGTCAGATCAAGCCACTTGGCCTCGTCCAGAGTTAGGACATCAATGCCAACTTCACGGGCCAGATCCGCGGTTTCGTTTGAACTGGGAACACCTTTGATCTTTAGACCTTCTTCGCGCACCATCTCGCCGAGACACTGAATGAGCCAAGCTGCTGTGGACCCACTGCCAAGACCGATTTTCATACCGGATTCGACATATTCCGTCGCTTGCTTTGCCGCGATAAATTTCGCCATATCAATTGGGCTTAATTCACTGGTCATCACACCACTCCGCTTTCAATATCCAAGTGTTATAGGCAAGATCGAGCGCGGGGGCGAGGCCCCAATTTCCCCGCTGGAATCCGGCGAGTTCTGCCCATCGTCACCAGCGCGTTTTTCGGGCGAAGTGTCGCATTTGGTGCCGCTGAAAGGTGGCTGATCGGATAGGCCTTGGGCATGTCAGAATTGCTGCGCCTTCATTACGCTCCGGACAATGCCTCGCTTTGTGTGCGACTGGCGTTGGAAGAGCTTGGGCTGGATTACGAAACGGTCCTTGTTGACCGCCGTATTCGCGCCCATAAATCAGAGGCTTTTCTGACGATGAACCCCAATGGGCTGATCCCGGTTCTGGAAACAGCGCAAGGGCCAATGTTCGAAACGGCGGCAATCATCATGTGGCTGGCGGACTGCAAAGGCACGCTCTTGCCACCACCGGACACACCTGCGCGCATGTACGCCTTGCAATGGATGATGTGGCTTGCCAACACTTTGCACCCGACGCTGCGCAGCTTGTTTTACCCCGAGCAATACGCCGACGGCGACACTGGCCCGACCCACCGCATGGCCAAGCAGCGCCTGCAACAGCATTTGGATGTCCTCGAAGCGGCACAGACGGCGGATTGGCTGGAATCGGAAGAAGCAACCGCACAAGGCTGCTATCTTGCGCCGATGCTGCGCTGGTCCAAACTCTATGGCGGCGGCCCATCGTGGTTCGATCTGGCCAGGTGGCCGCGCCTTCTTGCATTTGCCCAGCGCAGCGAAATCCGCGATGCTGCGATATCGGCCGCACGCGCCGAAGGGCTTGGTCCGACCCCGTTTTCGTCACCATCGCCCTGCAATCCACCGGAAGGAAGTGCACTTTAGATGTTCTTGTCTGTCTTCGATATGTTCAAGGTGGGAGTCGGCCCTTCTTCGTCCCATACAATCGGCCCCATGGTTGCGGCGGCACGGTTTCTGGATCACTTGCGCGCACAGCCCTTCAAGGTGGCGGGCGTTCAGGCTTCGTTGCATGGCAGTTTGGCATTTACAGGGGTCGGACATGCGACGGACCGCGCGGTCACTCTAGGGTTGGCCGGATTTCGCGCCGACACCTATGACGCCACAAAGGCGCAGGCAGAAATTGATCGCATCGGGCAGGATCGCACAGTGATGCCCGAAGGTCTTGGCACTTTGACGTTCCACCCCAAGGACGATCTCATTTTTGATTATGGCCCCGCGTTGCCGGGCCATGCCAACGGAATGATCCTGCGCGGCACGGATGCGCAGGGCGATGTGATAACCCAAATCACCTACTACTCCATTGGTGGCGGCTTTGTCCTGACCGAAGCAGAGCTTGCGGCAGGCAAAGACAGCGACGCTGGCGCACCTGTCCCGTTTCCGTTCAAATCCGCCCAAGAGATGATGGATATGGCCGCAATGTCCGGCAAATCCATTGCCGAGATGAAGCGCGCAAATGAACTGTCCCGGATGCCCGGTGCTGACCTTGATCAGGGCTTGGCCCGCATCTGGGAAGTGATGAACGCTTGCATAGAGCGTGGTTTGCAGACCGACGGCATCCTGCCGGGCGGACTTTATGTACGTAGACGTGCAAAGGGGATCTATGACGCGCTGCAGGCAGAGCGTGGCATGAACCTGACCGCGCCGCATACGATCAATGATTCCATGTCCACCTATGCCATGGCGGTCAACGAAGAAAACGCGGCCGGCGGACAGGTCGTGACGGCACCTACAAATGGCGCTGCGGGCGTGATCCCTGCGACAATCCGCTATTGGCTTGACCATGTCCCGGGGGCTACGCAATCGCGTGTGCCCGAATTTTTGCTGACGGCTGCGGCCATTGGTGGATTGATCAAATTCAACGCCTCGATCTCGGGCGCTGAATGCGGATGTCAGGCCGAGGTCGGCAGTGCAGCGGCCATGGCGGCGGCCGGGCTTGCGGCCGTTTTGGGCGGAACACCCGAGCAGATCGAAAACGGGGCCGAAATTGCGCTCGAGCATCACCTCGGGATGACTTGCGATCCTGTTAAGGGACTTGTCCAAGTACCGTGTATCGAACGCAACGGTCTGGGCGCGATCAAGGCGGTTTCAGCTGCGTCACTCGCGATGCGCGGTGACGGCACGCATCTGGTATCTCTTGATGTCGCGATTGAAACGATGCGCCAGACCGGCGTCGACATGAGCGAGAAATACAAAGAAACCGCGCTTGGTGGTCTCGCTGTGAATGTTCCGAACTGTTAGAGTTCCCGTATGAACGGTGACCGCCCTTTCCTTGGTGTCATGCTGATGCTGGCGTTTTGTGTGCTGGCCCCTTTGGGGGATAGTATCGCAAAGCTGCTGGGTGGCGCGGTTGCACTGGGTGTGTTGATTTTTGTGCGCTTTGGCGTTCAGGCGGTGGTCTTGCTGCCGCTCGTTTTCTTGAGTGGCCAAGGACTGCGCCTGCCAAAAGGCATTCTGATGTGGACGCTGACGCGCACGGCCCTGCATATTCTGGGCATTGGGTTGATGTTCAGCGCATTACGCTACCTGCCGTTGGCCGACGCTTTGGCGATTGCTTTTGTGATGCCGTTTATCATGCTGCTGCTGGGCTATTTCGCAATGGGCGAGCAGGTCGGCATACACCGTTTGGCGGCCTGCGCAGTCGGGTTTCTTGGCACGCTTCTGGTAATTCAACCAAACTTCGCAGAGGTCGGCTATCCCGCGCTGCTGCCACTTGGGGTCGCGGTTGTTTTTGCACTGTTCATGATGGTGACCCGCAAGGTTGCCCGCGCGCTTGACCCCATCAAGCTGCAAGCAATCAGCGGGATTCAAGCGACCTTAATCCTTCTTGCCCTGTTCGCGGTTTTCCCGGGCAGTCTTGGTGACTTTAACCTGAACCTGATCCCATCCACATGGGGGCTACTGTTTGCGCTTGGGCTGCTCGGCACCCTCGCGCATCTTTTTATGACCTGGAGTCTACGTTTTGCGCCTGCTTCGACCCTGGCACCGATGCAATACCTCGAGATCCCTTTTGGCACCGCTATTGGCTGGCTTGTGTTTTCCGACCTGCCAAACGGGCTGGCCGCGATCGGGATATGCATCACCGTGCTCGCAGGTCTTTACATTATCATCCGCGAACAACGGCTTTCAAAGCAATCGGTAGATGCGCCCGCGGCAGTGTAACAAGGATCGGCGCGTCGGTCTGGATTGTCACGTCGCCTCCGATTGCTACGTTTGACGGGCTGGTAAAACCCGTCATCGTCATCAAGGTATCCGAGAACGGCCAGACCACGCCCTGCAAGCTGACGGTTGCCGGTGCCACTGGCATCAGTGAGATCCGCGACCCTTTTGGAATGGCAAAGACGCTTCGCCCCTTTGCCACCAAAAAGCTTACATCGTCAACGTCG
>CBDTYC010000096.1:0-8670 GCA_965364495.1 uncultured Yoonia sp.
GCGGTATGTTTACTGCTCTAATCCGGCGCATGACCGCCCCCGAACCGCAAACCCTTCCTGATCCAGACGCGCGACTGGCGCTTGGGGCAATCCTTGTGCGCCTTGCAAGGACCGACGGCGATTATTCTGCCGATGAGGTTACTCAAATCACGCAACTTCTTATGCGCCGCTATGGATTGACCCAGGCGGATGCAGTTGCGCTGCGCACCGAATGCGAAACGCTCGAGGCCGAAGCACCCGACACTGTCCGCTTTACGCGCGCGATCAAGGATGCCGTGTCCTACGACGACCGCGTCGGCGTGATCGAGGCGATGTGGGCCGTCGTCCTTGCCGATGGCGTGCGCGATCATGAAGAAGACAGCATGATGCGCATGACGGTGTCATTGCTAGGCGTTACAGATCAGGACAGCCACCGCGCGCGACTGAAAGTCAGCGCTAGATGATCGCAAGTTTGCCGATGTATGCGCGCGCGTCGAACAAGGCTGCGCATGATGCGCTGTGGGCTTTGATACGCGACGGATTGCGCGCACGAGACATTCCCGCACCTGACGCGCTGGATCATGATATCGGGCATATGGAAAGCTGGGCACATCCCGAACTGGTTCTTGGCCAGATCTGCAATCTGCCATTGCGGGCCGAATTCATGGACAAGGTGACCGTGATAGGGGCAAGCGACTTTGGTCTGGAAGGCTGCGCACCCGGCTACTATCGCAGCGCATTTGTTGTCCGCAATGATTGCCCCGCAAGTGACCCGTTGGACCTGATTGATGCGCGCTTTGTGTGCAACGAACCGCTTTCGCAATCTGGATATGGGTCGGCCCAACTTTGGGCGCAGGCATACGGCAGGCAATTCCGGCTCTTTGCCGAAACTGGCAGCCATCGTGCCAGTATTGCCGCAGTGTCAGAGGGCCGTGCGGACATTGCCGCGATTGACGCACAAACGTGGTGGATCGAATGCGCCGAAATGCGACAGACTGATGCGCTCAAAGTGATTGGCTACACCGCACCGTCACCCGGAATGACGTTTATCACCCGCAAAGGGCAAAATCCGCGGCCCTATTTTGACGCGATCACCGCAGCAATTGCCGAACTCCCGGCAAATGCCGCAGATGTATTGGGTCTCAGGGCCATCGTAGACCTTGGGCCGGATGCCTATGATATGCCGTTTCCGCCCAAACCAGTCGCAATTGCTGTCTGACGTTAGGTCAATCTGCTGGCAATGATTGCAAAAGCCTTTGGAATAAGCCTTACTTGCCCTCGGACAAACAAAAGTGCTGACTGTGACAAACACCGCCCCCGTAATTGAAATTCGTAATCTACACAAAGCCTATGGCACTCTGGAAGTCCTGAAGGGCGTCGATATCGTAGCGCCTGCAGGCCATGTGGTGTCGCTGATCGGGTCTTCAGGCTCTGGCAAATCGACGCTTCTGCGCTGCGCCAATCTGTTGGAAGACAGCCAGCAGGGCGACGTGATCTTTTGCGGGGAACCCGTGATCTGGAAAGGCAGCGGTTTGAACCGGCGGCCCGGCGATCACGCACAAATGATTCGCATCCGCACGAACCTGTCGATGGTGTTCCAGCAGTTCAATCTGTGGGCCCATATGACAATCCTGCAGAACGTCATGGAAGCCCCGCTGACGGTCCTCAAGCGTGACCGCGCAGAAGTCGAGGCATCCGCACGCAAATATCTAGATAAAGTAGGCATCGGCGATAAGTGCGATGTGTACCCCGCCCAGCTTTCGGGCGGGCAACAACAACGCGCCGCAATCGCGCGCGCGCTTTGTATGGAACCCAAGGCATTGCTGTTTGACGAACCAACCAGCGCTTTGGACCCAGAGCTTGAGCAGGAAGTCGTAAAAGTTATCAAGGATTTGGCCGCCGAAGGGCGCACCATGATCATTGTGACCCACGATATGCGACTGGCCGCTGATGTCAGCGACCATGTCGTCTTTCTGCACCAAGGAAAGATCGAAGAGGAAGGCCCTCCGGCTGACCTGTTCGGCCACCCCAAAACCGACCGTTTGCGCGGCTTTTTGTCAGCAACGGTTGCCTAAAATTCATCACATCGGGAGAAAAAAGATGAAAAACCTTATCCTAACAACGGCTGCACTCGCCGTCGCAGGCAGCTTTGCAATGGCTGACGGACACTCTGTTGTGCGTCTTGGCACCGAAGGCGCCTATGCACCTTATAACTTCATCAACGACGCGGGCGAAGTCGACGGATTCGAGCGTGAATTGGGCGACGAGCTTTGCCTTCGCGCGGAATTGACGTGTGAGTGGGTCACAAACGAATGGGACAGCATCATTCCTAACCTCGTGTCCGGCAACTATGATGCGATCATCGCAGGGATGTCGATCACAGACGAGCGCAAGGAAGTCATCGACTTTTCAGAAGCTTACACCCAGCCAGACCCGTCTGCATTTCTTGCAATGGGCGACGTTGACCTGAGCACTGCCGTCATCGCAGCACAGTCCAGCACTATTCAGGCAAGCCATGTCACCGGAATGGCTGGCGCGACATTGCTCGAGTTCGCGTCACCAGACGAGACGATCGCAGCTGTCAAAGCAGGCGAAGCTGATGCGGTTCTTGCCGACAAGGCATTTCTCGAGCCAATCGCGATGTCCGATGCAGAAATGTCCTTTATCGGTGACGACGTATTGATCGGTGGCGGTATCGGCCTTGGCGTGCGCCAGTCCGACACAGAACTGCGCGACAAGTTCACAGCCGCAATCCAGTCTATGAAGGCTGACGGCACTTTGAACGCTTTGATCGTCAAGTGGCTGCCGGGTTCGGCGACATTCTAAGCTAACGCTTGCGCCCCACCGACATGGTCGGGGCGCAAACCCTTACTGTCATCTTGCCAATTCGACTTGCATTCTGTCCGTACGCAAAGGCGCTCTCATCTTTAGTTACTGCACCGATCCTGCCGCCCTGGAAGGGTACCAATGGCTTAGCTGCTACCTGACCACAGGCAAGCATATGTCGATGTATTACGCCGTTGGCACCGTTTTGCTGCTGCTTGCAATAACCGCGCCAACAGCCCTCGCCTTCGGGTTTGCAGGCGCGTCTGCTGCGCGTAGCAATGTGGCCCCGCTGCGCTGGTTTGGGAAAACCTATATCTCTGTCGTCCGCGGTATTCCCGACATCGCATTCTTTCTTTTCTTCGTCATCGCCCTTGATCAGGGCTTTGAGTACATTCGCCACAAGATAAAATGCCCCGACTGGCCGGATGCCGTCCGTCAAGGCAACGACTTTGTTGTTTGTACTGCAGCCAAGCTACCGCTCGGCAATTCACCACAATGGGTCCACGAAACCTATGGCTTTATGCTGGCCGTCCTGACCTTTGCCATTGTTTTCGGCGCATTCGCTGCCAACGTCCTGTTCGGCGCAATGCGCGCCGTGCCAAAAGGCCAGCTTGAGACAGCAGAAGCCTACGGCATGAACCGCCGCCAGACATTCTGGCGCGTACTGGTTCCGCAAATGTGGGTCTTTGCGTTGCCGGGCTTGTCGAACCTCTGGATGGTGTTGATCAAAGCCACACCATTACTTTTCCTTCTGGGTGTAGAAGACATCGTCTACTGGGCTCGCGAATTGGGCGGTGCCAAACAGCCGCAGTTCACCGACTACCCCCATCCTGACTGGCGGATATGGTATTTTGGCGCCTTGCTGGTGTTCTATCTATGCTTCACCAAAGTGTCCGAAGTTGTGCTGGACCGGATCATGGCCCGTCTGACCCATGGCCAAGCCACCTCTGCAGGCGAAGCGCAGCGAAAGGCGGCGACATGAGCTGTTGGGAAACCATCGCCGACTACGCATTGCGCAGCCAAGGTATTGGCGAACGCCTGCTACCGCGCAGTGATTTCACGCTGTGCCAACAATTCACCCTGATCGGCTCTGGCATGATCTGGAATATCTATTTTGGCGTGGTGGCCCTCTGCGCGGGCTTCTTTCTGGCGACGGCAGTCGCATTGGGCAAGGCCGCAAGCAACCCGTGGCTTCGCAAACCGGCCGAGTGGTTCATCTTCGTCTTCCGCGGCTCGCCGCTATTCATCCAGTTCTTCTTTGGCTACTTTCTGTTTCTCAGCCTTAAAGGTGTCTACCCGTTCTTTAGCCCGCTTTCTTCAGCGTGGGCGGGTGCGCTGGTTGTACTTTTCCTAAACACAGCGGCCTACTCGGGCGAGATATTCTACGGCGCGCTGCAATCAATCCCGAAAGGCGACACAGAAGCCGCTGATGCCTATGGATTGTCCGGTTGGGCACGCTTCAAACGGGTGATCTGGCCCACAATGCTGCGCCTTGCTTGGCCTGCCTACACGAACGAAGCGATTTTCCTTTTCCACGCAACAACACTCGTGTTTTTCTCTGGTTTTCCGGCAACGCAGCAACGTGGTGATGCGCTTTATTATGCCAACTATTTTGCGGACAAAACATTCAACCCCTTTGTTCCCTACCCGATCCTTGCCGGCTATTTCATCCTGCTGACGCTTGTCGTAATCGGCATATTCGGATTGATTAACAGTCGCCTGAACCGTCATCTGCCGCAAGAACGGCGCAAGGCGCTCAAAGTGAGGCCACAGATAATCCGATGAGCTGGCTTGATGACCATCCCGAAATCCGCAACGTCCGTTGCGGCGCTGCTGATCTGAATGGTCAGGCACGTGGCAAACGTGTCCCCCGACGCTTTGCCCAGAAGCTGGAAACCGAAGGAACGCGCTTTCCGTTGTCCGTTCTGAACCTCGACATCTGGGGCGAAGACATCGACGACAGCCCGCTCGTTTTCGAAACTGGTGACGCGGACGGTCTGCTGCTGCCAACCGAGCGCGGCTACCTGCCGATGCCGTGGCTCCAAACACCTTCTGCGATTCTGCCGCTCTGGGCATTTCACGAAGACGGCACACCTTTCAGTGGTGATCCACGCCATGCGCTGGCGCGTGTTCTGGAACGTTACAAAGCGCTCGGTCTAACTCCGGTCGCCGCGACCGAGATGGAGTTCTATCTGGTCGATGATAGCGGCAAGACGTTCCGGCAACCCAGATCGCCGCGATCTGGCAAACGCCGTGCGGGTGCGGAATTCCTTTCACTGCGCGCAATCGATGCATTCGATGAATTCTTCAACGAGTTGTACGAAGCATGCGACGCGATGAATATCCCCGCCGAAGCCGCAATTTCCGAATCCGGCATCGGGCAGTTCGAGGTGAACCTTGAACATGTTCCAGATGCGCTCAAGGCCGCCGATGATGCATGGCTTTTCAAAATGCTGGTCCGTGGTTTAGCCCGCAACCACGGTATGGCCGCCAGCTTTATGGCCAAACCCTACGAAGACTACGCAGGCAACGGGCTGCACACACATTTCTCAGTTCTTGATGAAAGCGGCAAAAACGTCTTCGATAATGGGACGCACGATGGCGCGCCGATACTGCACAACGCCATTGCTGGTTGCCTTGCCGGTATTCCGGAACTTGCGCTGATTTTTGCGCCGCATGGTAACAGCTATGAACGGCTTGTTCCGGGCGCGTTTGCACCAACCAGCATTTGCTGGGCGCATGACAACCGCACCGCGACTATCCGCGTACCGGGCGGCAACTATGCTGCACGGCGCATTGAACACCGGTTGGCGGGGGGTGACGTGAACCCTTATCTGTTCCTAGCTGCTGTGCTTGGCTCTGCACTGGTAGGGATCGAAGACGCAATGCAACCGCCTGCCCCCATCACAGGCAACGCCTACGATCAGGAACTGCCGCAAGTACCCGACACGTGGGAGGCCGCAATCACTGCATTCGAGCAAAGCCCCTTGGCGCGCCGCATCTTTGACCCGCAACTGGTCGACAATCTGGTCCGGACAAAGCGCCAAGAGATGTTCCATATGAACCTCATGACCCACGAAGAGCAACTCGACCACTATCTAGACCTAGTGTAGAGTAAGACATAGTTCCCCTGAACCCTACGAGAAAAACCATGAAAATCGGTATTTTACAAACCGGACACGCCCATGAGGCGCTTATGCCAACGACGGGTGATATCGGCCCGCATTTCGCACGCATGCTGGATGGTTTCGGCTTCAGCTTTGAGATTTACAGCGTGGTCGATATGGAATTCCCGAGTGCGATCACCGACTGTGATGGTTGGATCATCACAGGGTCAAAACATGGCGCATATGAAGACGAGCCATTCATTGCACCGCTCGAAGATTTTATCCGCGATGTCTATGCAGCAGATATCCCGCTGGTCGGCATATGCTTTGGGCACCAGATCATCGCCCAAGCCCTCGGCGGTAAGGTCGAGAAGTTCAAGGACGGATGGTCCGTCGGCAATACACATTACGACTGGAACGGCGAAACCATCGCGCTGAATGCGTGGCATCAGGATCAGGTTGTTGAACGTCCCTCCGATGCGACTGTCTTTGCCAGCAGCGCGTTTTGCGAGAATGCCGCTTTGGTCTACGGCAAGCGGGCCTTTACGGTTCAGGCACACCCCGAATACGGGCGCGCTTTCATGTCTGGTCTGGTAGAATATCGCGGCAAGGGCGTTGTGCCGGATCCCCTGCTGGATCAGGCGCGTAGCGACCTTGATAAACCTGACGATAATTCACGCGTTGCCGCACAAATCGCGCGCTTTTTCAAAGAACGGATCGTAGCATGACGTGGACCACCAAGATCCCAGCTGCGGCGCAAGCCTATCTGGAAGCAAACCGCCTGGACGAAGTTGAATGTGTGATCGCGGACCTGCCCGGTATTGCGCGCGGCAAGGCCGTTCCGGCAAGCAAATGGGAAAAGCAGGCGCATTTCCATCTACCGAACTCGATCTTCTTCCAGACGATCACAGGTGACTGGGGCGAAGCAGCGGGACCGGACGGATTTCTGGAACCTGACATGATACTCAAGCCGGACCTGTCGACCGCTACAGCGGCCCCTTGGGCGGTCGATGGTACCCTGCAGGTGATCCACGATGCGTTTGACCAAAAAGGACGCCCTGTTGCCTTTTCCCCGCGCAACGTGCTGCGCCGCGTCATGTCACTTTATGAAGCCGAAGGCTGGACGCCCATCGTCGCACCCGAGATGGAATTCTACCTTGTCGCCCGCAATATCGACCCAGCCAAATCAATCGAACCGATGATGGGCCGCACCGGACGCCCTGCGGCCGGACGGCAGGCCTATTCCATGTCTGCTGTGGACGACTATGGGCAAGTTATCGACGACATCTACGAGTTCGCCGAAATCCAGGGATTCGAAATTGATGGCATCGCCCAAGAAGGCGGCGCGGGCCAACTCGAGATCAACTTGCGTCACGGCAACCCGCTGAAACTTGCGGATGAAGTGTTCTATTTCAAACGTCTGATCCGCGAAGCCGCCCTCAAGCATGATTGCTTTGCGACTTTCATGGCAAAGCCGATCGCAGGCGAGCCGGGCTCGGCGATGCACATCCACCACTCCGTGATTGATAGCAAAGGCCGCAATATCTTTACCGGTCCGGGTGGCGGCGAAACTGATGCGTTCTTCCACTTTATTGGTGGTTTGCAGGAACACATGCCAAGCGCGATTGCGCTGATTGCCCCCTATGTGAACAGCTATCGGCGCTATGTCGAAGGCGAAGCAGCACCGGTCAACCTTGAATGGGGGCGCGACAACCGCACCACGGGTATTCGCATTCCGATCTCTGATCCATCCGCACGGCGGATCGAAAACCGCCTGCCCGGGATGGACTGCAACCCGTATCTGTGTATCGCCGCGTCGTTGGCGTGCGGTTATCTGGGGCTGAAAAACGAAATCCGCCCCGACAAGCGCTGGCGCGGCGAAGCCTCTGATTCCGAAGCCGAAATTGCTGGATCACTGGCAGAAGCACTGGAGCTTTTCGATGCGGCCACTGAACTGCACGAAGTTCTGGGCCCTGATTTCGCCCGCGTCTATTCCATCGTAAAACACACCGAACACACCGAGTTTCTGCAAGTCATCAGCCCTTGGGAGCGCGAACAGCTGCTTCTTAACGTCTAAGCCATGAACCCGCTCTATCGCAATGATCGCGCAGGCGAACTGCCCAAGAGCTGGTACGCCGCAACAACAGATATGCCCCCAGAGCGGCATGCGCTGCGCGGGCATCTTAGTGTCGATGTCTGCATTATCGGGGCTGGTTTCACAGGACTATCCGCAGCGCGTGCGTTGGCAGAAAAAGGCTTGGACGTCCTTGTGCTTGAGGCCCACCGCGTTGGATTTGGTGCATCGGGCCGCAATGGTGGGCAGGTCGGCAGCGGACACAATGTCGACCAACGCGCCCTTTCACGCAAATTCGGCAACGTCCATGCGGCGGCGTTGTGGGAATTGTCCCAAGAAGCAAAGGCCGACATTCGCACAAACTGTGCGCAGCATATCCCCGAGGCACAGTTTAAGCCCGGCATTGCGCACGGATTCTATGCAGCAAGCGAAGCCGAAGACTACCGCAAAGAGGTGGATTTCCGTGCGGAGACCTATGGTTACGACCAGACCTCTATTTTGTCCCCCGACGAAATGCGCGAGATCGTCAAGTCACCGCTCTATCAAGGCGGCGCCCTTGACGAAGGCGCGGGGCACATTCACCCCTTGCGCTATGTTTTGGGACTGGCCCGTCTGGCAGAAACGGCGGGTGCGCGCATCTTCGAACGCTCCGACGTTCACCATATTGCAAAAGGTGATCCCGCC
>CBDTYC010000097.1:0-8647 GCA_965364495.1 uncultured Yoonia sp.
CGTGCCTTTGTATGTCGTGCATACGTCCTGCGAAGAGGCGCACGAGGCAATCCGCCGCGCGAAAATGCAAGGGAAACGCGTCTGGGGCGAGCCGCTGATCCAGCACCTGACGCTGGACGAATCCGAGTATTTCAACAAAGACTGGGACCACGCCGCGCGCCGCGTCATGTCACCGCCTTTCCGCAACAAACAACACCAAGACAGCCTTTGGGCGGGTCTGCAGTCTGGAACGCTTTCGGTTGTGGCCACAGATCATTGCGCCTTCACAACCGAACAGAAACGCTACGGCGTTGGTGATTTCACGAAAATTCCTAACGGGACTGGCGGGCTAGAAGACCGGATGCCGATGTTGTGGACGCATGGGGTGCGCACGGGGCGTTTAACGATGAATGAATTCGTTGCTGTGACATCAACGAACATCGCCAAAATCTTGAATTGCTACCCGCAGAAGGGCGCGGTTCTGGTCGGTGCAGATGCGGACCTTGTTGTTTGGGATCCGGAGAAGTCCAAGACAATCACCGCTGGCAGCCAGCAATCTGCCATTGATTACAACGTGTTCGAGGGCAAAGAGGTCACTGGCCTGCCGCGCTTTACGCTGACGCGCGGGCATGTGGCGGTTCATGATGGGGAAATCCGCACCCAAGAGGGCCATGGTAAATTCATTAGACGCGACGCCAATACAGCGACCAACAAGGCGCTGTCGTCATGGAAAGAACTGACCGCCCCGCGGCCTGTCGAGCGGACAGGTATTCCTGCAACCGGCGTCTAAAAGGAAAAGCCAGATTTGAGCCAGCAACCCATTATTACGGCCCGCAATCTTGATCTGACATTCGCGACGAATGACGGCCCTGTGCATGCGCTGAAAGACGTGAACCTTGATATCAACAAGGGTGATTTCGTCAGCTTTATCGGCCCGTCAGGGTGCGGCAAGACAACTTTTCTACGCTGCATCGCGGGGCTTGAGACACCGACATCAGGGGACATTTCCGTTAATGGCATGACACCTGACCAAGCACGACAAGCGCGTGCATACGGCTATGTTTTTCAGGCGGCAGGGCTTTATCCGTGGCGCACAATCGGGGGAAATATCAAGCTTCCGCTCGAGATTATGGGCTTTGACAAGGCCGAACAGGCAGACCGCGTCAAGCGTGTCATGGACCTTGTTGATCTTACCGGATTTGACCGCAAATTCCCGTGGCAATTGTCTGGCGGGATGCAGCAGCGGGCGTCAATTGCGCGGGCGCTGGCGTTTGATGCGGATATCTTGCTGATGGACGAACCTTTTGGCGCCTTGGACGAAATCGTGCGCGACCACCTGAATGAACAGTTGCTGAAGCTTTGGGCGCGTACGGAAAAAACGATTGCTTTCGTGACCCATTCGATCCCAGAGGCAGTCTATCTTTCGACCAAGATCGTCGTAATGTCGCCCCGTCCGGGTCGTATCTCGGACGTCATCGAAAGCACTTTACCGCGTGAAAGGCCGCTGGATATCCGCGACAGCGCAGAGTTCATTGAAATCGCGCACCGCGTGCGAGACGGACTGCGGGCAGGGCATTCTGATGATCTCTAGAGCACGACACATGCGAAACTGGGCCACTTCATGAAGTCCGTCCTGCCCATTTTGACGGTGATCGCCGCGATCTTGCTGTTCTGGATCGTTTGCGTCGTGCCGATGAATATCCACCTTGTGGCGGATCAGGCCCAGCGGGATGAATTGGTCGTGACGCCTGACACCCCCAGCGCGCGGCAAGACCTATCAGGTGTGGGCCTTGCTTTGCGGAATACGCATTTGATCCCGCTAACCTACACCTTTGTGCGGCCAAATCTGCCATCACCGCATCAGGTGGCTGACGAGATGTACAAAACGGTCTTTGGGCAAAAGCTTACCTCAAAGCGCAGCCTTGTTTATCACGGCTGGGTCACACTTGCGCCGACGCTTCTTGGTTTCTTGATCGGCACGTCGCTTGGCATTTTCTTGGCCGTCGGCATTGTTTACAGCCGCGTGATGGATTTGTCTGTCATGCCTTGGGCAATTGTCAGCCAGACCATTCCGATCCTTGCGCTTGCGCCAATGGTGATTGTGGTGCTGGGGTCGATGGGTGTTCAGGGGCTGTTTCCCAAATCCATCATCTCGGCCTATCTGTCGTTCTTTCCGGTGGTCGTGGGTATGGTAAAAGGGTTGCGCAGCCCCGATGCTATGCAGCTTGATCTGCTGCGCACCTACAATGCGTCAAACGCGCAGGGGTTCTGGGCGCTGCGGCTTCCTGCATCTGCGCCCTACCTGTTTGCATCCCTAAAGATCGGGATATCCGCGTCTTTGGTCGGCACAATCGTTGCCGAACTGCCCACCGGCGCGCGCGCAGGGTTCGGTGCGCGGATGCTTGTGGGCGATCAATACGGGCAACCCCTGGTGTCGTGGGCGGCACTTTTTGCGGCGGCGATCACCGCGGCTGCACTCGTTGGCATCTTTAGCCTGATTGAACGGATCACCCTCAAGCGGATGGGGATGGCTGCGACATGATGGCGACAGTTGCTGCATTATTGGTCTGGGTGGCAGGCTGGTGGTTGAACGTGCGGCTGGCCAACGGTCCGCAATCGGAGCGTCCGATCGTCAGGGTCCTTATCCCCGCGATTTTCGGGATTACCGTGATCCTTGTGTGGGAATTGCTGGTCTGGGCCTTCGACGTGAACCCCGTGATCCTGCCTGCACCGTCTTCTATCGCCGAGAGGATGCTGGTCGAAGGCCCGCGCCTTTGGGCTGATTTTCAGCAGACGATTATCAAAGGGGCTATGACGGGATATATCTTTGGCGGGCTTGCCGCGTTCGGGGTCGCGATACTTGCGGACAGGTCCGACTTTTTGACCAGAGGTATCTTGCCTGTCGGCAGCTTCATGGCTGCCCTGCCGATTGTGGGGACTGCGCCAATTTTCGTCAAATGGCTTGGCAGTGATTGGGAATCCAAGGCGGCGGTCGTCGCCGTCATGGTCTTTTTTCCGATCCTTGTGAATACGGTGGCGGGCCTGAAAGACACCAGCGCGATGCAACGCGATCTGATGCGCACCTATGGCGCAGGATATTGGCCGACGCTATTCAAGCTGCGCTTGCCAGCCGCGATGCCGTTTATTTTTAACGGCCTGAAAATCGCGACCACCTTGGCACTGATCGGCGCGATTGTTGCTGAATTTTTCGGCTCTCCGACGGTCGGGATGGGCTTTCGGATATCAACCAGCTTTGGACAGCTTGCGCTCGACATGGTCTGGGCAGAGATTGTCATCGCAGCCCTCGCGGGAAGTGGATTCTACGGGGCAATCACTTTGATCGAAAAACGGGTGACATTCTGGCACCCCTCGCAACGCTAAGAACGACGCCAAAAAGGCGCACGAACCTCAACAAGGAGAATGACATGAAAAAGATAATGATGGCAGCGGCACTCGCCGTAGGTATGGGCGGGACAACCGCCTTTGCTGACGGACATGCAAATTCCGTAACGCTACAGCTACAGTGGGTCACGCAGGCACAGTTCGCGGGCTATTATGTGGCGCTTGATAAGGGGTACTACGAAGCCGAAGGGCTAGACGTGACCATCCTTGCGGGCGGTCCCGATATCGCGCCGCCACAGGTGCTGGCTGGTGGCGGTGCCGACGCGATGCTGAACTGGATGCCTTCGGCACTGGCCGCACGCGAAAAAGGTCTGCCTGTTGTCAATATTGCGCAGCCGTTCAAGACATCGGGTCTGATGCTGACATGCTGGAAAGACACAGGAATTACGTCGGTTGACGACTTCAAAGGCAAGACCATCGGCGTTTGGTTCTTTGGCAATGAATATCCGTTCCTGTCATGGATGTCACAGGAAGGCATCTCAACTGATGGCGGCGATGATGGCGTGACGGTCCTCAAGCAGGGTTTCAACGTTGATCCATTGTTGAACCGCGAAGCTGATTGCATCTCGACCATGACTTACAACGAATACGGTCAAGTTCTGGATGCTGGTGTAAACCCTGACGAACTGGTGACATTCAAGTACGAAGAACAGGGTGTTGCCACGTTGGAGGACGGCATCTACGTCCTTGAGGAAAACCTTGATGACCCCGCATTCGTCGACAAAATGGTTCGCTTTGTGCGCGCGTCGATGGCTGGCTGGAAATACGCTGAGGCCAATCCTGAAGAAGCGGCAGGTATCATTCTGGACAACGACGAGACAGGCGCGCAAACCGAAGCAGCACAGGTCCGTATGATGGGCGAGATTGCAAAACTGACCGCCGGTTCCAACGGCGCACTTGATCCAGCCGACTACGAGCGGACAGTTGCGACCTTGCTGGCGGGTGGTTCTGATCCTGTGATTTCAGCCGCACCCGAAGGTGCTTGGACCCATATGATCACTGACCAGGCGCTGAACTAAGCTCGCATACACGAACAGATTGCGCCCTGGCCTTTGGCTGGGGCGCATTTTTTATGCGATCCGTTTGGCCTGCGTTCGGGCGGCACTCTCCGGAATACACCTGTCGCACATCGCGGCCAGTTCCAAATGCGCTGGATGGGCGGACCTTCGTAGCAACACAAGGTCAGTTTAGCACAGAAAAATAGCTCGAAAGCGGGAAGGCATATCAGTCATGCACATCTTGGTGCGGCTGACCCTCTTTCGCGACCAGTGACCTCGCCTCTTCACGCAGCGCGAATTTCTGGATCTTGCCCGTCGAGGTTCTGGGGATAATCGTCACGACAAACTTTCCTGGAACTTTGTAGGCAGCGAGCCTTTCACGGCACCAAGTGCGCAGCGCGTCGATATCAATTTCCTGGCCTGCGGACGGTTCAATAAATGCGCAGGGCGTTTCGCCCCACTTTTCGTGGGGCATGGCAACGACCGCGACGATTTCTATGGCTGGGTAGCGGTAAAGCACCTCTTCGACCTCGATTGATGAAATGTTTTCACCACCCGAGATGATGATGTCCTTAGAGCGATCCTTGAGTTGAATATAGCCGTCAGGATACACCACACCCAGATCACCTGAATGGAACCAACCGCCCTCGAACGCCTTTTGCGTGGCCGTCGGGTTGCGGAAATATCCTTTCATCACGACATTGCCGCGGAACATGACCTCGCCCATCGATTTGCCATCGCGGGGAACGGGCTGCATTGTTTCAGGATCGCGTACATCCAGTCCTTCGAGCGGAAGGTAACGCACACCTTGGCGCGATTTCAGACGCGCCTGTTCATTGGCGGGCAGCGAGGACCAGCCTTCATGCCAGTCGTTCACCACGGCAGGCCCGTAGGTTTCCGTGAGTCCGTAAAGATGGGTTACGTCAAAGCCCGCTGTCTTCATATCGGCCAACAGCTTTTCAGGGGGCGGGGCGGCGGCAGTAAAGAACTGCACGGTGTGATCTAGTGTGCGTTGCACATTGGCAGGCGCCGAGATCATCAACGACATAACAATTGGTGCGCCACACAGATGCGTCACTTTCTGGTCGGCCAGCGCGTTCCAGATCGGTTCTGCGCGGACTTGCCGAAGGCAGACATGGGTTCCGACGATGGCCGACAACGTCCAAGGAAAACACCAGCCGTTGCAATGGAACATCGGCAGCGTCCAAAGATAGACCGCATGTTTGCTCATGGATGTGGTCAGCGCGTTGCCTTGCGCCAACAGATACGCACCGCGATGGTGCGAGACGACACCTTTTGGATCGCCCGTTGTCCCGGACGTATAGTTAATCGAAATCGCATCCCACTCGTCTTCGGGCATCAGCCATGCAAAGTCTGCGTCGCCTTTCGCAATCAAAGCTTCGTAGTCATCCCCGTCAAACGCGATGCTTGGGCCGTCATACGCGGCATCGTTGACTTGGATAACCAACGGCTGGACCGCGCACTGCGCAAGCGCGTCTTGCATAAGCGGCATGAATTCCGAATCCACAATAACGATCCTGGACATCGCATGATCAAGCTGGAAGGCAATGATCGCGGCATCCAGCCGCGTATTTATCGCATGCAGCACACCGCCGCACATCGGTACGCCATAGTGGCATTCCAGCATGGCAGACGTGTTGGGCAGCATGGCCGAAACCGTGTCACCACGCCCGATACCACACTCCGCAAGCGCTGAAGCGAGTTGCCGTGCGCGGGCGTAGAACGCGGCATAGCTGCGACTTAGCCCGCCATGAATGATCGCGATATGGTCGGGAAAGACCGAAGCTGCGCGTTCAAGAAAAGTCAGCGGCGTAAGCGGTTGGTGGTTCGCGGGGTTGCGGTCAAGATCGGTGTTGTAGGGATTTGCGGTCATGTCTCAGGCGTCCTGCCATCGTGGTGCGCGCTTTTCGATGAAGGCGCCAATGCCTTCCAATGCATCGCCCGCAAGCAGGTTTTCGACCATCACTTGCGAAGCATAGTCATAAGCGTGCGAAAGCGGCATTTCGCGCTGGGCATAGAATGCGCGCTTGCCCGTGGCCAACGTCATACTGGACTTGGAGGCGATTTTGCGAGCCATAGCTATGGTTGCGGATTGCAGTGCGTCTGGCGCCACGACACGGTTCACCAACCCGATCTCGGCGGCGCGAACGGCGTCCGTCATATCGCCTGTCAGCAGCATCTCCATCGCGTGTTTGCCAGCGATATTGCGCGATAGTGCGACCATGGGTGTGGAACAGAACAGGCCAATATGCACACCCGGCGTACTGAATTGCGCGGTGTTTGCAGCAACGGCCAGATCGCAGCTTGCGACCAGTTGACACCCCGCGGCCGTTGCCACGGTTTTGACTTCGGCGATTACCGGCTTGGGGCAATTGACGATGCCTTGCATGACGCCCGCACACATGCCCATGATCTTGGCAAAATACGCCTTTCCACCGTCAGGACCCGCGCGGCCAGCGGTCATTTCTTTCAAATCGTGGCCCGCACAAAAAGCAGGCCCGTTTGCGGCAAGGATGATAACCCGCACTGCCGGATCATTGCCTGCAGCGGCAAATGCGGTGCCAAGGGCACCAAGCATCGCTTCGGACAGCGCGTTGCGGCGCTTTTCATCATTCAGTGTCAGACGCAGCACGCCTTCATCGTTCAGTTCGTCCAGAAGAATATCGGTTGCTTGCATGCCGCGAGTCCTGTCGGTGGTTTAGTGGATGTTTATTTCGACGCTGTCGGCCAACGTATTTGCAATAAAGCAATAGCGGTGCGCACGGTCTTGCATTTCTGCCATCTGCGCATTGTCTACAGAAAAGCCCGTATCAAAGCGCACGACTGGCCGAAGGTCGATCCGCGTGACAGACATCAACCCGTCTGGGTTCTTGCCTAGAAATGCCTCGGCGTTGTCATGATAGCTGGCCACCGGCCACCCCGCCTTGGCGCAAAGCGCAAGGAAGGTCATCATGTGGCAGCTTGACAAGGCAGACGCGAGTGCCTGCTCGGGATTGGTGTTAGATGGATCACCGCCCCAATCGGGGGCGGCGTCCACTTGGATGTCACAAAGATTATTGTACTGCACGGTGTGCGCGTTTGAATATATGCCCGTATGCAAAACGGGTTCGACGCGGTGCCAATGCAGCTGGATCGCAAGATTTGACATGTTGAAACCTTTCGGCCTAGCCGCCTAGGCGGCAGCAATCTTTTTCTTGGGATCGTAGAACGGGCGTTCGACAATCCTTGCACGTGTCGGGCCAGAGCTTGTTACAACCTCGACCTCTGCACCGATGTTGGCATGTTCTGCCGCGACCATCGCCAACGCAATGTTCTGCGCGAGGCGCGGAGAATAGACCGCCGATGTGATTTTGCCGATGGTTTCGCCGTTCTTGTTGATCGCCCAGAAAGTCGTGTTGGGACCCTTGAGCGGATCACAATCAATGATGAGGCCGATCTGCTTGCGTTGGGCGCCTTCATCGCGGATGCGACGCAGTGCAGCTTTGCCGATGAAATCAGCGTCCATATCGAGGTTGACGAGGCGATCAAGACCCAACTCGTAGGGGTTGGTCTTGATATCGGCGTCCGCATGATATGACAGCATCCCGCCCTCGATCCGCCGGATCGACGATGTGTGTCCAGGTTTCAGGCCATGCTCTAGGCCCGCGCTCATGATCCGTTCCCAAAGGGCGTCGCCATGGGCGCTGTCACGCAGGTATAGTTCGTAACCCAGTTCGCTTGACCAACCAGTGCGCGACACGATCAGCGGGATACCGTCCAGATCGACCTCGCGTAGCCAATAGTATTTGAGGTCCATGATGTCTTCTCCGAACAGCTCTTGCATGATCAGGCCCGAGTTCGGCCCCTGCAACTGTAGCGGAGACACATCAGGTTCGCCCATCTGCACATCCAGCCCTGAATGCACGGCCACACCTTGTGCCCAGAGCAGGATGTCGCTGTCAGCCAGAGAAATCCAGAAGTGGTTCTCAGCCAAGCGCAGCAGGATCGGGTCATTCAGGATGCCACCGTCGGCATTGGTGATCAGAATATATTTGCACTGCCCGACAGGGTGCTGTCAGACTAATGCGAACCAGTCTCTGCAAAGACAGTGAAGCTGATCCTTATGTCGTGCCGAGTTGACGCCACTCAGCAAGAACGATGGCGCGGTTGAGCTTGAAATTGTCTCTGCTGTAGAGTGCGCGCTCCTGGTTGAAATGGTTGCAGACGGAGGCATGAACGGCGACGAATTTCTGCAAACTTCGCATGCT
>CBDTYC010000098.1:0-8631 GCA_965364495.1 uncultured Yoonia sp.
GTGCAACGCCTAAGCCCTCGACTATATCATCCGTTTCGCGCAGACCTGCCGTGTCAAGCAGCGTCACGGGCAAACCATCAAGGTCCATCCGCACTTCGATCACATCCCGCGTCGTCCCGGCGATCTCTGACGTGATGGCAACATCGCGTCCTGCCAGCCTGTTCAACAACGTCGATTTACCGACGTTCGGTGCCCCGATGATCGCCACCTCAAATCCATCGCGCACCCGCTCTGCCGCCCTCACACCATCAGCTTCTCGCTGCATTTCGGACGCAACCGCATCCAACAGCTCTTTGACCTCTGGGGTTACATCAACAGGTACTTCCTCGTCAGCAAAATCAATCGTCGCCTCCAGTAGTGCGGCAGCCCTGATCAATTTCGTGCGCCAACCTTCGGCTAACACGCCCAGCGCTCCTGAAAATACGCGGATCGCTTGTCTACGCTGGCTCTCTGTCTCGGCATCTATCAGATCAGCAAGCCCTTCAACCTCTGCCAAATCAAGACAGCCATTTTCAAGCGCTCGTCGGGTGAACTCTCCGGCCTCGGCCTGCCGCAAATCGGGGTTGTTCCCAAGCGTGCGCAACACCGCACTCACAACTGCCGGACTACCGTGCAACTGAAGCTCGATGACATCTTCCCCTGTAAAACTCTTGCCCGCGTCAAAGCGCAGAACCAGCGCCTCATCAAGCATTTCGCGGTCGGCATCAAACAGCCTGCGTAGACCCCGCGCGCGCGGTACATCATGGCACAGCGATGCCACTGCAGACACCGCCGCAGGTCCGGAGATGCGGACAACTGCAACGCCAGCACGGCCTTGCGCAGTTGCTAGTGCAAAAATGGTATCCATATCTAACTCATTGTTTTATAACAATAAGTTACGTATTCATCGAGTCGAAGAAATCCGAATTCGTCTTTGTCTGCTTCAGTTTCCCGATCAGGAACTCAATCGCGTCGGTCGTACCCATGGGGTTCAGAATCCGGCGCAGCACATAGGTCTTCGCCAGATCACCCTTATCAACCAACAGCTCTTCCTTGCGCGTACCGGACTTCAGAATATCCATCGCCGGGAAGACCCGCTTATCAGCCACCTTGCGGTCCAGCACGATCTCGCTGTTACCGGTGCCTTTGAATTCCTCGAAGATCACTTCGTCCATACGTGACCCTGTATCAATCAGCGCTGTTGCAATGATCGTCAGTGACCCACCTTCTTCAATATTACGCGCAGCACCAAAGAAACGCTTGGGGCGTTGTAGCGCATTCGCATCCACACCACCGGTCAACACCTTGCCAGACGATGGCACGGTCGTGTTAAACGCCCGTCCAAGCCGCGTAATCGAGTCCAGCAAGATCACAACGTCGCGCTTATGCTCGACCAACCGCTTGGCTTTTTCGATCACCATTTCAGACACTGCCACGTGACGGGTCGCAGGTTCGTCAAACGTCGATGATACAACTTCACCTTTTACAGACCGCTGCATGTCTGTCACCTCTTCGGGACGTTCATCAATCAACAGAACGATCAAGTAACACTCAGGGTGGTTGCGCCCGATTGAATTGGCAATATTTTGCAGCAGCACCGTCTTACCAGTCCGCGGAGGTGCAACGATCAAAGACCGCTGACCCTTACCAATCGGCGCTACCAGATCAATGATCCGTGCTGACCGGTCTTTGACCGTTGGATCGTCAATCTCCATTGTCAAACGCTCGTCGGGATAAAGCGGTGTCAGGTTGTCAAACGCGACCTTGTGCTTTGCCTTCTCGGGATCCTCAAAGTTGATGCTTTCAACTGAAGTCAGTGCAAAGTACCGCTCGCTGTCGTTGGGTTCCTTCATCACACCTTCAACGGTATCTCCGGTACGCAACGAATACTGACGGATCATATCCGGTGAAACATAAATATCATCGGGACCCGGCAGATAGTTCGCTTCCGGCGACCGCAAGAACCCGAAACCGTCCTGCAACACTTCCAGTACACCATCGCCACCGATCACCCATTCTTCATCGGCGCGCTCCTTGAGAATGGCGAACATCATGTCGCCCTTCCGCATAGTCGAAGCGTTTTCAACCTCTAGCTCTTCGGCCAAAGACAAAAGATCTTTTGGGCTCTGGGCTTTAAGATCGGCGAGGTTCAAGCGGTGCTGGGTCATGAATATACCTGATACCAGCATCAAACCGGCATTTTTCGTGTAAGAATGGAATACAACTTTCCCGGACGGGAAGCGTCGCAACGGTTACGCAAATCGCAGCGCCGAGTCAATCAGCCTCTTAGAATGGCCGCACAACCACTGCCACGACGATCAAAAACATCAGCACGGTCGGCACTTCGTTGAACAAACGGTAAGTACGCCCATCTCGGGTATTCGTGCCGGTCGCAAACTCCTTGCGTCGCGCGCTCATCCAGCCATGCGCCCCGGTCATCAGGATAACCGATCCAAGCTTCACCCAGGACCACACAGCGCCCCAATCAAAGGCTCCTAAACCAATCATGATCAATCCCGCGAACCAAGCCACAATCATCGCCGGATTCATGATCACACGAAGCAGCTTCTCTTCCATAACCTGAAAGGTTTGATCAAGCTCTGATCCCACGGCTGCCCGCTCTGCGTGATAAACAAACAATCTGGGCAGATAGAACAAACCAGCCATCCAGGCGATTACAGCCATAATGTGCAAGGCTTTGATCCAAGGGTAAAAACTCTGTAAAAAATCGATCATGGCTTCGTGCTTTCATACGGTCACACATCATTAATAAATATAGAAAGAAAGAAAAGATGATGTTGTTGTTAGTCACCTCACTTTCTGTGGGTTGTTTTTTTATCCGCAAACTTATCCCAAGGGTGGAAACAAGCAGGACCCGTCATGAACCAGAAAGAAACAGATTTTAAATGATATATCTCAATAGCTTACAACGCTTCCAGTCAGAAAAATAAATTGCAAGACCCTACTGGACATCCGATTACAGATGATTCCTCCACAGGCTGGACTTATCCATACTCACAAAGGAAAAAGCAGACTGATCGTCCCCGGAGCCCACGATTTGTACCCAAGCGACCCCGTCCCTCGACTTATGCCCAAAACGACACCACACGAGACACAGACTTTTTCCCAAAGGTTATCCACATGAGCGATCGCATCATTCTAGCATCAGGATCCGAAATTCGTGCACAACTTCTGCGCAATGCACGCGTCCCCTTCGAGGTCTCAGTCGCGCGCGTCGACGAAGATGCAATCCGCGCGTCCCTTCAAGCAGAGCAAGCTTCGCCCCGCGATATTGCGGATACGCTTGCTGAACTCAAAGCGCAGCGTGTCGCGGCCAAGAATCCGAATGCGCTGGTTATCGGATGTGATCAGGTCCTCGCATTTGGCCAGACGATTCTTAACAAACCGGAAACGCCGGAAGAGGCACTGTCGCAACTCAAATCCCTTCGCGGTCAGAAACACCAACTTCTGTCTGCTGCAGTGATCTATGCAGATGGTAAACCGCAATGGCGGCATGTCGGTGTCGTCCGCCTGCACATGCGTGATGCTTCGGACGCCTATCTGGCCGACTATGTCGAACGGAACTGGGACAGCATTCGCTCTGCTGTCGGAGGTTACAAGCTGGAAGAAGAAGGAGTGCGACTTTTTGCACGCATCGACGGGGATTATTTCAATGTACTCGGTCTACCGCTTCTAGAACTCTTGTCTTATCTGACGCTACGCGGAACATTGCCAACATGACAAACACACCCCGCGCTGGCGTAATCGGAAATCCGATTGCACATTCACTTTCCCCGAAACTTCACAGCTACTGGCTGGACCGCTACGGGTTGGATGGATCGTACACGGCGCTAAAGGTAACAGAAGACGAACTCGAAAAAACGCTTCGCACACTCCCCAGCCAAGGCTTTATCGGCGCAAACGTCACCCTGCCGCACAAGGTAAACGTGATGCAGTTCGCAGACCACATCACCGATCGCGCCACGTTGATCGGGGCCGCGAACACCCTTATATTTAAGGATGATGGCCGTATTTTTGCTGATAATACAGATGGTTACGGGTTTATGGCCAACTTGCGCCAAGGTGCACCAGATTGGGACCCAAAGGCTGGCCCTGCGGCGATATTCGGTGCTGGCGGTGCAGCGCGCGCTATTATCGTGGCGCTTGCGGATGCAGGCGTGCCAGAGATCATCATTTCCAACCGGACCCGGCCCAAAGCCGAAGCACTGCGCGACGATTTTGGTGCACGCATTTCCGTGATTGACTGGGTGCAGGCGGACAAGATGTTGGAAGAAGCAAATACCGTTATCAACACGACGTCCCTCGGGATGACCGGCGGGCAAGATTTCAAAGTACCGTTGGATAAACTTCGCAAAGATGCTGTTGTCACAGATATTGTCTATAATCCGCTAAGAACACCCTTCCTACTGGCCGCCGAAAAGCAGGGCTGCATCACCGTCGATGGTCTGGGCATGCTACTTCACCAAGGTGTACCGGGGTTCGAGCGTTGGTTCGGCCACCGACCCGAAGTGGACGAGGCCACTCGCCAAGCTGTGTTGTCTTGACCCATCTTCTGGGCCTGACGGGTTCGATCGGTATGGGAAAATCGACCACGGCCCAGATGTTTCGCGACGCAGGCATTCCGGTTTGGGACGCTGATGCCGCTGTCCACGAACTTTATAGCAAGGGCGGCGCAGCGGTGCCGTATTTCGAAGAGCGGCTACCCCAAGCTGTCATCGATGGGGCCGTCAGTCGTTCCGCTTTGAAAGAACTGATCGCGTCAGACCCGTCTGTTATCAAAACACTAGAAGAAATTGTGCATCCCCTCGTTGCCACCCATCGCGCCGATTTTCTCGCGGCCCATAACGGACCGCTGGTCGTTTTCGACATGCCGCTTTTGTTCGAAATCAATGCGCAAGATTGGCTAACCTCGGTTCTGGTCGTGACGGCACCGCCCGAAGTGCAAAAAGAACGCGTTCTTGCCCGCGACCAAATGACAGAGGCGTTTTTTCACCAAATACTGTCGCGCCAAATGCCGGACGCTGAAAAACGCGCCCGCGCTGACCATATTATCGAAACGCTGACGCTGGACGCTACCCGTGCGGCCGTGCAAAAACTGATTATGGAACTGACGGGGCAAGACGATGCGTGAAATCGTACTGGATACAGAAACGACAGGATTTGAACCCGCTGAAGGGGACCGCATCGTCGAGATTGGCGCGATTGAATTGATGGGTCATGTCCCGACGGGCCGCACCTCTCATCAATACATCAATCCCCAACGCGCCATGCCCGCAGAGGCGTTCGGTGTGCACGGTATCGGCCCTGATCTGCTAGAACCGCCTCAGGACCCCAAACCGGGTCAGGAAACACTGCGCGACAAGCCGCTTTTCAAGGATATCGCGCAGGATTTCATCGATTTTATCGGCGACGCGAAACTTGTCATCCATAACGCCGCTTTCGACATGAAATTCCTGAATGCAGAACTGGGCTGGCTGAACCGCACCCTGCTGCCGATGGATCAGGCCCTTGATACGCTCGCCATCGCGCGGCGAAAATTTCCGGGTTCTCCCGCGTCCCTGGACGCGCTTTGCCGGCGGTTCGGGATCGATAACAGTTCGCGCACACTACACGGCGCTCTTTTGGACAGCGAAATCCTGGCAGAGGTGTATCTGGAGCTGATCGGCGGACGTCAGCCCGATTTCGCGTTGGCAACCGATACACGTAGCAGGTCCACGAGTGGTGAAGCGCAGGACTGGCGCCCGACAGCGCGCCCGACGGCGCTGAATCCAAGGCTTACCAAAGAAGAAGCCGCCGCCCATGATGCCTTTGTCGGGCAATTGGGCGACGGCGCAATCTGGAAAAAACTGGCTTAGTTTACAGTGTCGGTGCTTGATGCCTGCTTTGCCTTTTCGGCTTCGTTGCGACGAACAAGCTCGGAACGGTAAAGCGCCAAGAAATCAATTGTTTCAAGGTTCACAGGCGGGAAGCCACCGTCGCGGGTTGCGTCGCTTACGATCCGACGCAGGAACGGGAAAGTAATGCGAGGACATTCGATCAGCAAATAAGGGTGCATTTGGTCTTCTGGCACACCCGTCACTTCAAATACGCCAGCATATTCAATCTCAAGCACGAACAAGGGCTCGCCTTTTTCTTTGGTCTTGCTTGTGATGTTCAGCTTGGTGATGACTTCGTACTGGTTTTCTGGCTTGCGCTTGCGTGCGTCTAGATTGACCTGCACCTGCATTTCGGGTTGCGCGTCGCCCGTCACACCCTTTTGGGCAAGGATGTTTTCAAACGACATGTCGCGAATGTATTGCGCCAGAACGCGGCTGTTGATTTGCGGGGCTGCTTGCGGGGCTGCAGCAGCGGCACCATTTTCGGGTGTATCGGCCATTGGAATTACTCCGGTTAAATATGTTCCGCGCGTTCCTATCAGCCTATTTCATAAGGCTCAATGGCGGGTCCACTTCGAAGGCGCATCAGGCCGGTTTTTCTGCGGTGTGACATCTTCATACTCGGCGTCGATTACGCGGTCGCCACTTCGCGGTTGTCCGGGTGCCGGTTCTTGCTGTCCCATTTCGAAACTATGCACTTTGATATTCGCCTTAGCCCAAACGAATGCGGCACGCCGAACGGCTGGCACCAGAAACGACAAACCAACAACATCGGTGAAAAAACCGGGGGTCAACAAAAGAGCGCCGGCAAACAGGATCATTGCGCCATTGGCCAACGGTTCAGTCGGGTCATCAAGCTCTGAAAATGACCGCTGCAAGTTCGCCAATTCGCGCATTCCCTGACTGCGGACCAGATAAGACCCCGTAACCGCCGTTGCCAGCACGATCAGGAGGGTCCACCAAATGCCGATGAATCCGCCCACTTGGATAAAAAGAGCGATTTCGATCATCGGAACCGCGATAAACGCAATTAGCAGCCACATCGTGTCAGCCTTTCATAACATGTTCAGGGGGGTAAGGTGGACTTGACGCTACCCCCGCCCTACATAGGGAACGTAAGGGCGTGTTTCCATGCCTTCCCCGATACGAGGTCCCAATGAACTCTCCGATTATTCAGCTTTTGGTGCTTGCAGGCATCGCTGTCTTCTTGATTTTGCGTTTGCGCGGTGTGCTTGGCACCCGTGAAGGATTCGAAAAACCCGCAGTAACCCGCCCCGACGGCGAGCGCCGCAAGGCAAAACCGGAATTTGACGTGATCGAAGGTGGTCCAGACTTGGACATCACTGACCACGCAGAAGAAGGATCTGTCGCAGCCAGAGCATTGGCCGCGATGAAGCGCGTTGATCCAACTTTCAACGTCAGCGAATTTCTCGGCGGCGCGCGCGGTGCTTATGAAATGATTTTGATGGCCTTTGAAAACGGTGATCTGGACAGCATCGTGCCGTTTATATCCGAAGATGTTTACGAGGCTTTCGCATCCGTCGTAGATGACCGCCAACGGCAGGGTTTGACTGTCGAAGCAAAGTTTATCGGGATCAGCGATATGACACTGGCGGCAGCTGAATTTGATGAAGTGACCAAAGAAGGTGAAATCAGCATCCGCTTCAAGAGCGAGATGACATCAATCGTCCGCGACAAGGGTGGCGACATCATCGAAGGCAGCGAAAAAGAGATCAAGCGTCAGAAAGACACTTGGACGTTCTCGCGCAAGATGGATTCAAACGATCCAAACTGGCGGCTTGTTGCCACCGGTGAATGATCGCTGGCGTGTCGTGTTATGGCCGGACTGAGCTATACCAAACTCCGATATGAAGACCTTCAAGGGTGGGCCGATGATAACCATCGGGCCGCCCTTGATGTTTTCCGCACGACCTGTGCCGATGAAGCGTTGTCGGAACTAGCCGCAATTGCGCCCGTCGCACGCGGTTTCTTCGAGGATCATTTTCGCCCCGTTCTGATTGAAGACGGCGCAGCAGCCGTTTTCACCGGATATTACGAACCAGAGTTGGACGCGCGCCGGACAAAAGACGCGGTATTCTGTTATCCGCTCTATTCGGTTCCTGATGACCTTAACCCATTGGCACCTTACTTCACCCGTCGCGAGATCGAAACCGATGCACCGCTGGCGGGCCGCGGACTAGAGATTGCGTGGCTCGCTGATCCGGTCGATGTGTTTTTTCTGCATGTACAGGGTTCTGGTCGGCTGCGCCTTTCAGATGGTGATGTGATGCGTGTGGGGTTTGGTGCAAAGAACGGGCATCCCTATACTTCCGTCGGCAAGGCACTGATCGCACGCGGTGTTTTTGACGCAGACAGCGTATCACCCGAAGCAATCAAAAAGTGGGTGCAGCAAAACGGTCAAGCAGGACGCGCGCTTTTGTGGGAAAACCAAAGCTATGTTTTCTTCCGCGAAGTCAGCGAAGTTCCGGCAGATCAAGGGCCCATTGGCGCGATGAACAAACCGGTTACAAGCGGCCGGTCGATCGCGGTTGATCCTGATTTGACCCCTTTGGGTCTGCCCGTCTGGATAGAAAAACACGGCGCCGTCCCGATAAACCGCCTGATGGTTGCGCAAGACATTGGATCAGCGATCAAGGGTGCACAGCGCGCGGATATTTTCTTGGGCACTGGCGCTGCCGCCGGTAAACAGGCGGGTCAGATCAAAGATGGTGGGCGCATGATTGTGGTGATGCCG
>CBDTYC010000099.1:0-8623 GCA_965364495.1 uncultured Yoonia sp.
AGGCGCGCATCAGGTCCGTATCGTAGTTGTCGTGCTTGCCCTGCAGCAGCGCACCGATCCGCTCAAGCCCCATGCCGGTGTCGATCGACTGCATTTCAAGCGGCTTCATCGTCCCATCGGCAAACTGTTCATTTTGCATGAAAACGACGTTCCAGATTTCGATGAAACGGTCACCGTCTTCTTCGGCCGATCCCGGAGGGCCGCCCCAAATGTGATCGCCGTGATCATAAAAAATCTCGGTGCAGGGTCCGCAGGGACCAGTCGGGCCCATCCGCCAAAAGTTGTCATCCGTCGGAATGCGAATGATTTTGTCGTCGCTCAGACCTGCAACCTTTTTCCAGATATTGGCCGCCTCGTCATCCGTATGGTAGACCGTCACCAAAAGGCGATCGCGGTCGATGCCGAATTCCTTGGTCAACAATTCCCATGCGTAGGGAATTGCTTCGGCCTTGAAGTAATCGCCGAAACTGAAATTGCCCAGCATCTCGAAGAACGTGTGATGACGCGCGGTGTAGCCGACATTGTCCAGATCATTGTGCTTGCCACCTGCCCGCACACATTTTTGACTTGTGGTCGCGCGCGTGTAATCGCGCGTTTCAACGCCAGTAAATAGGTTCTTGAACTGGACCATCCCCGAGTTCGCGAACATCAGCGTCGGATCATTGCGCGGCACCAGCGGGCTTGAGGCCACGACCTCGTGGCCCTGTTTCTCGAAGTAATTCAAAAAGGTCGAACGGATGTCTGCAAGGCTGGTCATAACAGGCTTTCACTAGGTCTAAAGCATTAGAGTGCAGAAATAGCCCTGCACCCGCATGCTGTCCACAGGCAAACGGAAATCAGCAATCCACATTGGATTTTCAGGCCTGACGCAACTTGCGTCAAACGCTGCACCTGTATCTGAAATGAAAAAGGGTGCCGCCTAAGCGACACCCCTTCTCTATTCTCGCGCACTATCATGGACAGTGAATGTAAATTCAGCAGTTCCCCTGCGTGGCCCTAGACCTCAACGAGGTCGTCATCACCTTCGTTCGGAATGTCATCAGGCATCGCAAAATCAAGCCCGTGAGCAGCGCGAATCTTGTCTTCAATTTCTAGCGCGATGCGCTTGTTTTCCCGTAAAAACATCTTCGAATTTTCGCGGCCTTGTCCGATACGTTCGTCACCGTAACTGAACCATGCGCCGGATTTTTCTACGATCCCGGCTTTCACCCCGAGATCAAGCAACTCGCCCGTCTTGGAAATCCCCTCGCCGTACATGATATCAAATTCGACCTGTTTGAATGGTGGCGCGACCTTGTTTTTCACAACTTTCACGCGGGTCGCGTTGCCGACGATTTCTTCACGATCCTTGATCGCGCCAATACGGCGGATATCCAAACGGACAGAGGCATAAAACTTTAGCGCGTTCCCACCTGTTGTTGTCTCTGGCGACCCGAACATGACACCGATCTTCATACGGATCTGGTTGATGAAAATCACCATGCAGCCAGATCGGTTAATAGAGCCCGTCAACTTGCGCATGGCCTGGCTCATCAAACGGGCGTGCACACCTACCGAGCTGTCGCCCATATCGCCTTCGAGTTCCGACTTCGGCGTCAGTGCAGCCACCGAATCGACGACAACCATGCTCACAGCGCCAGAACGAACCAGCGTATCAACAATCTCGAGCGCCTGCTCGCCCGTGTCCGGTTGCGAAATCAGCAATTCATCAAGGTTAACGCCAAGCTTCTTTGCATATGTGGGGTCAAGGGCATGCTCTGCGTCAACAAACGCACAAACACCGCCCTTTTTCTGCTCTTCCGCAATCGCATGCAGTGTTAGCGTTGTTTTGCCAGACGATTCAGGCCCGTAAATTTCGATCACGCGACCTTTGGGCAAACCGCCAATGCCAAGCGCGATGTCCAAACCCAGCGAACCGGTTGATGTCGCCTCGATGTCGGGCATCTGGTTCTGACCGCCGAGCTTCATAATAGAGCCCTTACCGAACTGCCGTTCGATCTGCGCCAAAGCACTTTCAAGCGCTTTCTCTTTGTCCGCTGTCTTTTTGTCAGTCATTTTGAGGAGTTCTGCCGTTGCCATGTTTCGCGTCCTTATTTCATGCCACCCTCAGGGCAGCAATCACTGCTTTTGTTCTTATTGTGTTCTCTTTCTTAATGAGACCAAAAGAAGAACATTGCAACAAAAATATCTAGGATCACCTTGGTCCAACAGTGGTTAAGAATTCGTTTATGGCTTATGCATGCACCTATCTTGGATGGGTTACGGGGTTCAAATGCTTGTTTTCTGGAAAGAAAATCTGGTGCTGCTGGCAGTACCCAAGACCGGTTCAACCGCATTGCAGGGCGCGCTGGCGCCGCGGGCCTCGGTCGTGGTCCGCGATCCGCCGCATTTGAAACATGCGCCGTGCTACCGCTATAAACGATTCCTTAAACCTTACTTTGTACAAGCAGGCGGACAGAAGCCCGAGTTGATGGCAATTGTACGCAACCCGATCGACTGGCTTGGCAGTTGGTATCGCTATAGAACACGCAAGGATTTGATTGGACATGAGAACAGCACGCACAACGTCAGCTTTGACGATTTCGTGCTGGAATACTGCAAAGGGCAACCTGCCCCTTTTGCAAATGTGGGATCACAGAACAAGTTCCTGCGCATTAACGATGGGGACATCGGCGCCGAACATCTGTTTCAGTACGAGCAATGGGACAAGGTGATCGACTATCTGGAAGACCGGTTAGACTTTAAAATTACGCTCAAGCAACAGAACGTATCGCCACCGATGGCATTGACGCTTTCCCACGAAGCAGAGGCGAAATTACGCGAAAAACGTGCTGCCGAGTTCGAAATATGGGACCTTGGGCGGCGATAGACGCGCCTTCATGCCTTGGTCAGCGTACGGCGAACCGCGTCTTTCCAGCCCGCATAGCGCCGTTCGCGCTGTGCAGCATCCATCACCGGTTCGAACCGTCGATCAAGTGCCCAATTCGCGGCAAAACCTTGCTGATCGGGATAAACACCGGCACGCATACCAGCCAGCCACGCAACACCAAGCGCAGTCGTTTCTAGCACTGTTGGGCGGTCCACGGGCGCACCGATGATGTCGGATAGGAACTGCATTGACCAGTCAGACGCGCTCATCCCGCCATCAACGCGCAGCACCCCATCAGCATCCGAGGTCTTCCAATCGCTTTTCATCGCTTCCAACAGGTCACGCGTTTGAAATCCGACGCTTTCCAATGCAGCACGCGCAAATTCTGCAGGGCCAGAATTGCGCGTCAGACCATAGATCGCGCCGCGCGCGTCCGCATCCCAATATGGCGCACCCAGACCAGTGAATGCAGGGACCATATAAAGTTCCTGCCCCTGATCCGCGGTTTGGGCCAAAGGTTGTGTCTCTTTTGCTTCGCGAATGATTTTCAGACCGTCACGCAGCCATTGGACAACTGCGCCAGCAATGAAAATCGACCCTTCCAATGCATAAGTTGGCTTGCCGTCAAACTGATAGGCGATTGTTCCCAATAGTCTTTTTTTGCTTTCTACCAATGTGCCGCCGGTGTTCAGCAGCGCAAAACATCCTGTGCCATAGGTGGATTTCAACATGCCGGGTTGAAAACAGGCCTGACCGATCGTTGCGGCCTGCTGATCACCGGCAACACCCAAAATTGGCAGCTCTTTTCCGAACAGGTCCGCGCGGGTCGTTCCAAAATCGGCAGCACAATCAAGAACCTCTGGGAGCATCGCTACAGGAACACCAAAGCGTTCGCATATCGTCGTACTCCACCGGCCTTTGCGGATGTCATACAGCATTGTTCGTGCAGCATTTGTGGCATCTGTGACGTGTCGCTTGCCGCCTGTCAGCTTCCAGATCAGGTAGCTATCGACGGTCCCGAAAAGCAACTCGCCAGCTTCGGCCCGAGCGCGGGCGCCCTCAACCTTATTCAAAATATAATGGACCTTGGTGCCCGAAAAATACGGATCCGCCAGCAAACCCGTCTTTTGTGTGATCGTTGCCTCAAACCCTTCAGCGCGCAATTCCTCGCAGAACGGTGCTGTCCGCCGGTCCTGCCAGACAATTGCGTTGTGAACCGGTTCACCGGTTTTCTTGTCCCAGATCAGCGTTGTTTCGCGTTGGTTGGTAATACCAATCGCCGCAACGTCGCCCGCAGGGATTCCCGCCTTTTCGATCGCGCCGCGGCAGGTCGATGCCACCGAAGACCAGATGTCGGAGGGATCATGTTCAACCCAACCTGATTGCGGAAAATGCTGAGGAAATTCTTCCTGTGCAGAGGCTTTGACACGCATTTCAGCGTCAAAGATGATCGCGCGGCTTGACGTGGTGCCTTGGTCGATTGCCGAAATATAGTTCATCGTGTTCCCCCCGGTATTACTTAGCGTAGCGTCTGTTGCGGCAGGCTCAAGCGGCCATGTAGGCGTCAAGTGACGCGATTTGTTCTTTTGTCATCCGCAAACCAAGTTTCGAACGGCGCCAGACAACATCCTCTGCGGTGCAGGCATATTCGCGCGACATCAGCCATTTGACTTCTGTCTCGGTCAGGGTCGCACCAAAGTCCTGCCCCAAATCGCCCGCTGACTTGGCAAATCCGAGAATCAATCGCGCCTCTGTGCCGTAGCCCTTGATCAACCGCAAAGCCCATGCAGGGGTCAGAAACGGAAAGTCAGCTTGTAAATCAGTGACCAGCTGGTCCCGCTCCGATACTTTGAAATCACCGCCCGGCAGGGGCGCAACCGCGGTCCACGGTTTCGACCCACCAACCAGCGGCATCAGTTTTGCCAGCGCGTTTTCAGCCAGTTTCCGATAGGTCGTGATCTTTCCGCCAAAGATATTCAGCAGTGGCGCACCATTGTCATCCAGTGACAAAACATAGTCACGGGTCGCGGCCGTCGCCGATTTTGCACCGTCGTCATAAAGCGGACGCACGCCAGAGTAGGTCCAGACGACATCATTGCGCGTCACTGGTTTTTCAAAATACTGCGACGCGAATGCGCAAAGATAGTCCTGCTCTGCATCGGTCGCATAGGGTTTTTCGCTTAGATTTTCATGCTCTGCATCGGTTGTGCCGATCAATGTGAAATCGGTCTCGTAGGGAATCGCGAAAATAATCCGCCCATCTTCGCCTTGGAAAAAGTAGCTTTTGTCATGTTCAAACAGCTTTTTCGTCACGATATGGCTGCCACGCACCAGGCGCACTCCTTCCGAAGTGTTCAGCCGCGCCACGTCGCGAACAATATTTTCAATCCAAGGCCCGCCTGCGTTGATAAGGGCGCGCGCGGTATGGGTTTTCTGTATGCTGCCATGTTCGGTTACGATTTCCCAATGCCCGTCCAAACGGTTTGCGCTGACCACCTTTGTGCGTGTCATGATCGTGGCACCACGTTCCTCTGCGTCGCGGGCGTTCAAGACGACCAGCCGTGCATCTTCGATCCAACAGTCAGAATATTCGTATGCGGTTTTGAATTTGTCTTTCAAGGGCTCGCCAACCGGCCGCTTTGTCAGGTCGACAACTTGGGTTCCCGGAAGGATTTTGCGCGCCCCCAGATTGTCATAGATGAGCAACCCAAGCCGTATCAACCACGCGGGCCTACGCCCTTTCATCCAAGGCATCATCGTCGACAGCAGCTTTGAGGTCGGCGTATCGCCGTCAAACCGCATGTCCTTGTGATAGGGCAACACAAACCGCATCGGCCAACTGATATGCGGCATATTTTTCAACAGAACTTCGCGTTCAATCAATGCCTTGCGCACTAAACCGAACTCAAAGAACTCCAGATAGCGTAATCCGCCGTGAAAAAGCTTGGTCGAAGCCGACGAGGTCGCTGAAGCAAGGTCGTTCATTTCTGCCAGCCCGACCTTCAGCCCGCGACCTTGTGCATCACGCGCGATACCGCAGCCGTTGATGCCGCCACCGATGATAAAGATGTCAAAGTCGGTTTTCATAGCAATCCCCATTGGTTCGCAGGCGGTGTACGCCGCCTGCTTTTGTGCGCAAGTCACATCCGCGTTGATGTTCGCTGGTAAGTACCCGAACGTCATACGAAAACGGTTTCCCCCAATAAATTCGATGAAAAATATTGCAGATCGTTCGTTTATTGTCATAAACGAACACATGGACACGGCGACGCGACACACCCTGATACGCAACAAGGCACAGATCGACGGCAAAGTCATTGCCGCCTCGCTTGCCGATGAAACAGGCGTTGCGGTCCAGACGATCCGCCGCGATTTGCGCGCGCTTTGCGCGGCGGGGTTGCTAGAGCGTATCCATGGCGGGGCTGTCCTGCCCTCAGGTGTAAGCAATATCGGCTATGGTGACAGACGTGCGCTGAACCGTGATGCAAAGATCAAGATAGCCCGCAGCACCGCCCGACTAATTCCTGACAATGCCTCGCTTTTCCTAAACATCGGCACCTCGACAGAGGCAGTGGCCCATGCGCTTCATGCCCATAGAAATCTGATGGTAGTCACAAATAACCTGAATGTTGCCAATATCCTGGCGGGCAATCTTAGCTGTGACGTTGTCGTTACAGGTGGCAGTCTGCGCCGCTCTGATGGCGGGCTTGTCGGTGACTTGGCCGCGCTAGCCATAGACCGATTCAAGGTCGATTTCGCGGTTATTGGCGCGTCTGCAATTGATCTGGGCGGTGATCTTTTGGACTTTGACCCGCAAGAAGTCCGCGTCAGCCAGCAGGTTATCAAATCCGCTCGTGCGACAATCCTTGTGGCTGATCGTTCGAAATTCACGCGCAAGGCGCCGGTGAAAATCGCGTCGCTGGCACAGGTCGATCATTTTGTGACTGATGGTGTCCCGTCAGAGCAGTTGATAGGAAAATGCGCCGATTGGGGCACCAGATTACACTGGGTCTGAGCGTTTGAACCCGGTTGCCACAACAAATTTTTCCGAACTGTCAGACCGCGATGCGGGTGGCTTGACGTTGGCAACCTTGGTGAAACGCGATTTCAGCAGTTTCTGCAAATCACCCTCTGCCCCGCCTGCCAGAACCTTAGCGACAAAAGTACCGCCTTCTTCAAGCACATCGAACGCAAAGTAGGCCGCAGCCTCGCAGAGCGCGATAATCCTGATGTGGTCGGTCTGTTTGTGACCAGAGGCAGACGCCGCCATATCCGACATCACGACATTGGCCTTGCCACCCAGCCATTCCCGCACTTTCAGGTCTGCATCGTCTTCAAGGAAATCAAGCTGGTGGATTTCGGCCCCGGGAATCGGATCGACCTCTTGCAGGTCCACACCCAGCACATAGCCTTGCGCCTTGCTTGTCCGCTCGCCCAAGGTATTGGCTCGCTTGACCGCGACCTGCAACCAACCGCCTGGTGCGCAGCCCAAGTCGACAATGCGCGCACCCGGGACAAGAAAGCGGTACTTATCGTCTAGTTCCAATATCTTATAAGCCGCCCTGCCCCGATACCCGTCAGCCTGCGCGCGTTTCACGTAAGGATCGTTTAACTGCCGCTGCAACCAGTTGGTCGAGCTAAGTTTGCGGCCGCGCGCCGTTTTCACTTTGACGGTCAGATCGCGTTGTCCGCGACCAGAGGTGTTTTTGGTTGGTTTTTTGCCCATAACAGCGCTTTATCCCTAAAACGGGGTGTCTTCCAAGACCCCATCCGCCGACATCTGCGCATAAAGCAGCCCTTCGCGCAGCCCACGGTCCGCAACCGACAGCCGGTCAGTGGGCCAAAGCCGCATCAGAGCCTGCAAAATTGCAGATCCCGACATAATCAGCGCCTGTCGGTCCTTGCCGATCCGCGGGTCGGCACGTCGACCGGCCGGACCCAGTGACAGGTAGTCGCGAATAACCGCGTCAATCTGGTCCGTACTCATGCGCAAACCGTCAACTTTGGTCCGGTCATAACGCCTCAGGCCCAAATGACTGGCGGCAACGGTCGTCACGGTGCCGCTAGTGCCGATGATCTGGAACCCTTCACGCGCCTGAGCTGCCGCATAAGGCGAGAATTCCTCAAGGTTTTCTTCAAAAAACCAACTCATCAATGCAAAACGCGCCGCGTCATCCTCGACGTCGGAAAACTGGTCGCGCAAAGTTGCCACACCCAAGGGAACAGAAATCCAGTCAACAACTTTTGCTGCGGCAAAGGGGCCAGGATCAGATTTAAAACCAGCATGTAACCGCATGATTGCACGTGGTCTTTCCCGTTTGGGAACATGGGTCAGGTCGATCCAGACCAGCTCTGTCGAGCCGCCGCCAATATCAACAACCAAAAGCTGTTCGGTGTTTACGCTGACCAACGGCGCACATGAAATAACCGCTAGGCGGGCTTCTTCTTCAGGTTTGATAATCTCAAGATCAAGGCCGGTCTCTCGGCGAACCTGATTGATAAAACTATCCCCATTCAGCGCCCGTCTGCAGGCTTCTGTCGCGACAAGGCGCATATGCTGGACGCCATGCCGCTTGAGCTTTTCACGGCAAATCCGCATGGCCGAAATGGTACGGTTCATCGACGCACGCGACAACCGACCGGTGCTTTCCAAACCATGGCCCAGTTGCACGGACTTCGAAAAACTGTCGACCACGTGAAACTGGCTGCCCTTGGGTTGGGCAATCAGCATGCGACAGCTATTTGTACCCAAAT